>NZ_BAAAMR010000045.1:0-75917 GCF_039529375.1 Actinomadura napierensis | reverse complement strand
CGGCGCGCCTGCTCCGAGCAGCGGCGGCGGGCGGCGGCCGAGACCAAGCGCAGCCGCGCCGCGCGCCGCCAGGGCCTGGCCTACCGGGAGCGGCCCGTAGCGCCGCCGCCGGCCAGGGCCGCCGACCAGCACCGGTCCGCACTGGTGATCATGATCCTGACGCTCGGGCTGCTGATCGCCGCGGTCGCGGTGACCGGCGGGATGATCGCGGCGTCGATGCGGACGAAGCCGGTGACGCTGGCCGCGCCGCTGCACGTGTACCCGGTGACGCAGGCGGTGCCGGGGCAGTGCCCGGCCGGGACGCCGGGGATCACCGGGCAGTCCGCCGCCGGGGTGACCTGCTACCGGCTCGCCCAGGGCATCGCGATCCACAAGGTCGCGGATCTGCGGGTGCAGAAGTCGCGCGGGTCGTCCGGCGGGTACGACGTGGCGCTCACGCTGCGGCCGGTGGACCGGCACGCGTTCGCGCGGCTGACCCGCGCGACCGTGGGCCGCGACCTGGCGTTCGTGGTGCGCGACCGGCTGGTCACGCTGCCTCGCGTCGACATGCCGATCCTGGACGGGAAGGTCGTCGTCACCGGCTCGCCGACCCGCACCGCCGCGAACACCCTCGTCCACGAACTCAAGGGGCGCTGACCCCTTTCGACAACCGCCGGTTGTCGGGCAGGGTGGACGCCGTGGACCTGGATCTCGCGCAGGTGCGGGCGTTCGTCGCCACCGCCGAGCACCTGCACTTCGGACGTGCCGCCGGTGAGCTGTTCCTCACGCAGCAGGCGCTGTCGAAGCGGATCGCGCGGCTGGAGGACGTCCTCGGCCTGCGGTTGTTCGACCGCACCGGGCATTCGGTGGCGCTGACGGCCGCGGGCGAGCGGTTCCTGGAGCCGGCGCGGCGCGCCCTCGCCGCGGCGGACGACGCGATCGTGGCGGCCCGGCGCGACGACCGGCCGCTGCGGCTGGACGTGTGGGGCCACCTGTTCGACCCGATGCGGACGATCGGGCAGGTCGTCGCGCGCCGTCCCGACCTGCCGATCGAACCGAACCTGAAGCGCGGCCTGCCCGAGGTCGTCACCGCGCTGGGACGCGGCGACGGCGACGCCGGCTTCGGCCGCGTCCACGCCCTGGACGAGCCGCTGCCGGGCGGGCTGGCGCACCGGCTGGTGCGGCTCGCGCCGATGGCGGCGGTGATGAGCGAGGACCACCCGCTCGCGGACGCGGCGACGCTGCGCCCCGCCGACCTGCGCGGCACGACGGTGTGGTTCCCCGCCGAGATCGGCAAATTGGACTTCCTCGACCGGTTCCTCGCCGACTTCGGGCTGTCCGGGGAGTTCGGCGGGGTCAACCTCGGGCTGGACTTCTTCCTCGGCCACCTGCGCGCCGAGACCGGGCACGCGTCGCTGCTGCCGGCGGACGTCCCCGTTCCCGACGGCGTCCGGTCGGTGCCGCTGACCGGCCCCGTCCCGCTGTACTCGTGGTCGCTGATCTGGCGGGCCCGCGAGCAGCATCCGGTGCTGCGGTCGCTGCTCGCGGAGTTCGCGGCGGCGGCGCGGGAGCACGGCTGGCTCGACTACGACCCGGCCGTGCACTGGCTCCCGCCCACCGAACTGGACACCCGCCCCGTCACCGTCCCTTCGGAAGGACGCCCCCCGGCAAGGCGGCCGGCGTCAGGCCTGGGGTAGTTCGCTTCCCTGGACGGCCTGGATCTCCAGCTCGACCCTCAGGCTCTCGCCGACCATCGCGATGCCCGCCTCCAGCAGCTGGTTGAAGCGGATCGCGAAGTCGGTGCGGCGCAGCTCCGCGGTCGCGCGGAACGCGGCCCGCGTCCCGCCCCACGGGTCGGTGCCGCTGCCGAGGAACAGCATGTCCAGGTCGACGGGCTGGGTGACCCCGTTGAGGGTGAGGTGGCCGTGCACCGTCCAGCGGTCCGGGCCGGTCGCGGTCAGCCCCGTCCCCTCGTAGGTGATCACCGGGTGCGCGTCGACGTTCAGGAAGTCCGCCGAGCGCAGGTGGTCGTCGCGCAGCTTGTTGCCGGTGTCGATGGACGCCGCCTCGATCCGGGCCGTCACCCGGGACGCCTCCACCGGCTCGGTGATCTCGATGCCGCCCTCGAACGCGGCGAAGCGGCCCCGCACGCTGGACAGCCCGAGGTGCTGCGCGACCGCCCCGACGTTGGAGTGCGCCGGGTCGATCGTCCACGGGCCGGGCGGCGGCAGCTCGGTGCCGCCCGCGCGGGCCAGCACCAGCGTGCCGATGTCCGCCGAGCCGGACCCGTGCACGATCAGCGTCGACGCCGCCGGCTGGAACCCCATCGCCGTGACGATCACCGTGTAGGTGCCGGCGGGCAGCGGACCGGCGGCGAGCACGCCGTCCTCCCCGGTCTGCTCCCGCGCGACCTGCCGGCCCGCCAGGTCCGTGACCGTGACGATGGCGTGCCGCACCGCCCAGCCGTCCTTGGTCCGCACCGATCCGCGCAGACCGCGCCTGTCATCCATCAACGACCCGCACTTCCGTTCCGTGGCTCGTGTGATTGCGTCGGCCGGGGCCGCCGCGCGGGCGGCCCCGGGATCGGCCCTACTCGTCGGGGTAGCCGAGCTTCAGGTCGTGGTCGTCCAGGCCGCCGCCCGCCAGCGACAGCCCGGTGGCCACCGGCGGGTAGCCGGAGGCGATCACGGTGTACTGCCCGCCGGTCAGGTCGGTGAACGCGTACTCCCCGTCCGGTCCGGTGATCGCCATCGCGACGACGTTGCCGGCCGCGTCCACCAGCGTGACGCGGGCGTCGCCGACCGGTTCGCCGGCCTCGTTGCGGACGGTTCCACGCACCCGCGCGCCCGCCGGCATTTCGACGTCCAGCCGGGTCTGCCCGCCGCCGGCCACCTCGACCGGCAGCGCGACCGGGCGGTGCGCCGCCGCGCTCACGGCGAGCGTGTAGGTGCCGGTCACGACGTCCTTGAAGGCGTACTGGCCGGAGATGTCGGTCCGCCCGGTGCCGACGACCTCGCCGCGCACGTCGGTGACGACGACCATCGCGTTCGCGATCGGGCTGCCGTCGGCGCTGCGGACCGTCCCGCCGAGGCCGCCGTTGCTGGCCAGCACCAGGTCGAAGTCGACCGGGCGGTCACCGACGACCAGCGTCGCGGCCTGCGGCTCGTGCTCGCCGGTCGCGGCGATCAGCACGTAGGTGCCGGGGCCGGGGGTCGGCAGCGCGTACCGGCCGTCGCCCTGGGTGAGCGCGCGGCCGAGCTGGTGCCCGTCCACCCCGATCAGGGTCAGCGCGGCGGACGGGACGGGCGCCCCGTCACCGGCCCGCACCACGCCCCGGACGGGGACGCCGCCGCCCGGCGCCTCCTGCGCGAAGGCGTTCTGCTGCGCGAGCAGCCGGGCCTGCGCGGCCGGATCGGCCGCCGGGGACCCGCCGGGAGCAGCGGCCATGCCGTTGGGCGACAGACCGTTCGCGGGCATCTCGTTCATCGCACCGACCATCTCCTTGGGAGCCGTGCCCGCCCCGACCGACGCGAGCTGCTGCGCCGCGGCGGGCTGTTCGTATCCGCGGGCGTGCCGACCGGCCATCGCGGTGGAGCCGTTGGAGGCCACCGGCGCGGGCGGACGCGGCATGCCCTCGTCCATAGGCGTCGTCGCGGCGGTCTGCGGGGCCTCCTTGCCCTTGCCGGCCTTGCCGCGCAGCGGCAGCTCCTTCATCGCGAGCGCCGTGACGAGGCCGATGACCGCGACCGGCACGCCGAAGATGAACACCTTCTCCAGCGAGTCGGTGAACGCGGCGAGCACGATCGACTTGAACGGCTCGGGCAGCGCGTGGACCTGGTCGGGGGAACCGAGGGAGCCGCCGCCCTTCGGCATCGGCAGATGGGCCTTGCTCAGCCCGTCCGCGATCTCGCCGGGCAGCTTGTTGTTGAGGATGGCGCCGAACGCGGCGACGCCCATCGCGCCGCCGAGGTTGCGGAAGAAGGACACGCCGGACGTCGTCGCCGCCAGGTCCTCCATGGCGGCGGCGTTCTGCGCGGCCAGGATCAGGATCTGCATGGTGAGGCCGAGCCCGAGGCCGAGCAGCGCGATGTCGCCGCCGATCTCCAGCCGGGACGTGCCGACGTGCAGCCGCGACAGCAGGAACATCCCGCCGCCGACCAGCAGCATGCCGATCACCGGGTAGATCTTGTACCGGCCGGTCCGGGTGACGAGCTGGCCGGAGCCGATCGAGGCGACCAGCAGGCCGAGCACCAGCGGCAGCGTCATCAGGCCGGACGCGGTGGGGCTCAGCCCCTTGACGATCTGCAGGTACTGCGGCAGGTAGATCATCGCGCCGAACATCGCGATGCCGACGCAGATCGACGCGAGGCTGCACAGCACGAAGTTGCGGTTGCGGAACAGCCGCGGCGGCAGGATCGGCTGCCGCGCGAACCGCTCGGCGAACACCGCCCCGACCAGCAGCACCGCGGTGATCGCCAGCAGCACGTACGTCCAGGTGGATGCCCACTCGAACTCCTGGCCGCCCATCGACAGCAGCAGCATCACCGCGGTCGCGGCGCCGGTGATGGTGACCGCGCCGAACACGTCGATCCGGGTGTCGCGCTTCACCTTCGGGAGCTTCAGCACCTTCTGGATCACCGCGAAAGCGACGATCGCGAGCGGGACGCACACGTAGAAGCACCAGCGCCAGCCGAGGCCGTCGGCGTCCACGATGAACCCGCCGAGCAGCGGCCCGGCGACGGTGGACACGCCGAACACCGCGCCCATGTAGCCGGAGTAGCGGCCGCGCTGCCGGGGCTCGACGACGTCGCCGAGGATGACCTGGGCCAGCGCGGACAGCCCGCCGGCGCCGAGGCCCTGGACGGCGCGGGCGGCGATCAGCATGCCGATGTTCTGCGAGAGACCGGCCACCACGGAGGCGAGCACGAAGATCGCCAGCGCGCTCTGGAAGGAGAGCTTGCGGCCGATGATGTCCGACACCTTGCCCCACAGCGGGGTCGAGGCCGTCATCGTGAGCAGCGTCGCGCTGGCCACCCAGGACAGCTGGTCCTGACCGCCGAGGTCCCCGACGATGGTCGGCAGGGCCGTGCTGACCACCGTGGACGAGATCATCGACGTCAGCATCGCCATCATCAGGCCGGAGAGGATCTCCAGGATCTGGCGGTGCGTGTACTGCGGTCTCGCTTGCTCTGACGTCACCGGACCGTGCGACGCCACGCTCGCTTGAGCCACCATGCCCCCATGGAACGTAATTACCTGTGTTTTGCATATATGCTATGTACACGCTTGTTTACTTGCAACTCGGGGGATACCGGGGCGATTCGGTGATCCAGACGGGGACGGATCGGGATTCGATGACGGGCGTCGAGCAGGCCGAGCAGGCCGACCGGCGGG
This sequence comes from Actinomadura napierensis, assembly GCF_039529375.1. Taxonomy (NCBI): domain Bacteria; kingdom Bacillati; phylum Actinomycetota; class Actinomycetes; order Streptosporangiales; family Thermomonosporaceae; genus Actinomadura; species Actinomadura napierensis. Next base: position 70,544 of record NZ_BAAAMR010000045.1, on the reverse strand, counting down.
AACACCGCAAACGCGACCGGGAGGCCACCCGGCGCCGCATCCTGGACGCCGCCCGCGACCTGTTCGGCGAGCACGGTTACGACGGCGTCACCGTCCGCATGATCGCCGCCGCCGCCGACGCCAACACCGCCCTGGTCAACCGCTACTTCGGCTCCAAGGCGGCGCTGTTCGGCGAGGTCCTGGCCGGCGAGTCCGCGCTGCGCGGCGTCATCGCCGGCGACCCCGCGGGGCTGCCCCGCCGGCTCGCCGAGCACTTCGTCCGGCAGGTGCACCGGCACCCGCCGACCCCGATGACCCGGATGATCGACCGCTCCGCCGGCAGCCCCGAGGTCAAGCAGGCCCTGCTCGGCTACCTGGAGGACGTGATCGTCGAGCCGCTCGTCGCGCAGCTGGACGGCCCGAACCCGCGCGCCCGCGCGCTGCTCGCGTCCACGATCATCATGGGCGGCGGACCCGTCCGCCGCCTGCTCGGCCTCAACGACCTGCGCGGCGCCGACCCGGCCGAGCTCACCGACCGCCTGGCCGCCATGTTCGCCGCCGCCCTCTCCCCCTGGTCCCCCACCGAACCCGACTGACCGACACCCCCACCCGAGCAACCACATCCGGGTGGGACCGGGTACGCCGGGGGGTGTAACGGCGGGGCGGGCCGTACGGCGGCGGGCGCAGAACAGATCGACGCGAAGGCGGAGCAGCACGCGGCGAGGCCGCGCATAGGGTGCTGTCATGACGGTGGGCGGCGCGTTCCGGACGCGGTGGAACAGGACGGGCCGAAGGTCGCGCTGGGCCGCCGCGGGGGTCGCGGTCGCGCTGGCCGCCGGCGGCACCGCCTGGGGTCTCGGCGACGACGGCCCTCCCCGCGTGGACGCCGTCGACCAGCGCGTGCAGGTCGTCGACGGCCCGCACGACGACCAGCACGTCACCCTCGACACCACGTTCTACAAGCCGGTCGGGCGCGCCAAGGCACCCGCGATCATGCTCGGGCACGGCTTCGGCGGCGACAAGCACGGCGTAGCGGACGAGGCGCGCGACCTGGCCCGCGCCGGATACGCCGTGCTGACCTGGACCGCCCGCGGATTCGGCACGTCCACCGGGCAGATCGCGCTCGACTCCCCCGACTACGAGGTCAAGGACACCCGGCAGCTCATCGACTGGCTGGCGAAACGGCCCGAGGTGCAACTGGACGGCCCGGGCGACCCGCGCCTCGGTATGGCCGGCGAGTCCTACGGCGGCGCGATCGCCCTGATGACCGCCGCCTACGACCGGCGCGTCGACGCCATCGCACCGCAGATCACCTGGAACAGCCTGCCGGACGTGCTGTTCCCCAACGCCGCCGGCGCCGGCCCGGAGAAGGGCGTCTTCAAGAAGCTGTGGGCCGGCATCTTCTTCACCAGCGGCTCCTTCGGCGCCGGCTGCGGGCGGTTCCTGCCGTCGCTGTGCGCGATGTACCAGAAGGTCGCCGAGCAGGGCGGCCCCACACCGGACGCCGTCGCCACGCTGCGCCGGTCGAGCCCCGCCTCCGTCGCCGACCGGATCAGGGTGCCGGCGCTGCTCGTCCAGGGGCAGTCCGACTCGCTGTTCCCGCTCGACCAGGCCGACGCGAACGCGCGGGCCATCGCCCGCAACGGCGCGCCCGTCTCGGTCGTCTGGTACCAGGGCGGCCATGACGGCGGCGACTCCGAGACCGGGCGCGTGCGCGGGCTCGTCCGCGGCTTCTTCGACGCGCGGCTCAAGCACGCCGGCACGTCCGGCACCCGGTTCACGGTGACCCGCGCGGGCGGCCTCGACTCCTCCACCCAGCAGGTCGTCGTGCAGGAGGCGAAGGCCCGCACGTATCCCGGGCTGTCCGGCACCCCGCAGCGCCTCCCGCTGACCGGATTCGAGCAGACGATCTACAACCCGGCCGGCGGCAGCCCCGCGTCCGTCTCCGCGCTCCCGGGCCTCGGCGCGCTCGGCTCCCTCGGCTCCGCCGCCCCCGCCGGGCTTCCCACCGACATGCCCGGACAGACGGCCACCTTCGACACCCAACCGCTGGACCAGGCCGTCCGCATCACCGGCGCCGCCACCGTCCGCCTCAAGGCGACCGAAGATCCGGCGGGACGCACGAGCGGAAGCCCGACCGACGACGACCCAGCGGCGGGCGGCCCGCTCTTCGCCAAGCTCTACGACGTCTCCCCGGACGGCAGCGCCACGCCCGCCCGGCGCATCGCCGCCCCCTTCCGCGCCACCGGCGGCGAGGTCACCGTCACGCTGCCCGCGATGGACTACCGGTTCGACCGCGGCCACCGCCTCCGCCTCGTCGTCGCCACCACCGACATGGGCTTCGCGACGCCGCCGCAGCCCGCCGCGTACAAGGTGCGCGCCGTGTCCGGGCTGACCGTCCCGACCGACTCGTCCCTGGTCACCGCCCCCACCCCGATCCCCGGCTGGGTGTGGGTCCTGCCCCTGGTGGGCCTCGCGATCGCCGGGGCGCTGCTGCTCGGCGTCCGGCGCGGCCGTCCCCGCGAGCGCGGCACCGACGTCCCGCTGGAGATCACTGGGCTGACCAAGGCGTACGGGAACGGTCACCTCGCCGTCGCCGACCTGTCGTTCCGCGTCGAGAAGGGCCAGGTCCTCGGCCTGCTCGGACCGAACGGCGCCGGCAAGACCACGACCCTGCGCATGCTGATGGGCCTCATCCGCCCGGACGCCGGCGAGATCCGCATCTTCGGCCACCGCGTCACCCCGGGCGCGCCCGTCCTGTCCCGCCTCGGCTCGTTCGTCGAGGGCCCCGGCTTCCTCCCCCACCTGTCCGGCCGCGACAACCTCGACCTGTACTGGCGCGCCACCGGCCGCCCCGCCGCCGAGGCGCACCTGGACGAGGCGCTCGCGATCGCCGACCTCGGCTCCGCGCTCGACCGGCCCGTCCGCACGTACTCGCAGGGCATGCGCCAGCGGCTCGCCATCGCGCAGGCGATGCTCGGCCTGCCCGACCTGCTCGTCCTGGACGAACCCACCAACGGACTCGACCCGCCGCAGATCCGCGAGATGCGGGAGGTCCTGGTCCAGTACGCCGCCGCCGGCCGCACCGTGATCGTCTCCAGCCACCTGCTCGCCGAGGTCGAGCAGACCTGCACGCACGCCGTCGTCATGGCCCGCGGCCGGCGCGTCGCCGCCGGCCCCGTCACCGAGATCGTCGGCTCGGGCCGCCGCCTCGAGGACGCGTTCCTGGAGATCATCGGAGAGGCCCCATGACCGTCCGCGGAGCCGGCCACCACGACCGCGTCCACCGGACCGCCGTCCGGCGACACGACACCGGGCGGACGACATGACCACGTCCAAGGAACCGAAGGCCGACGAGACCACCGCCGAGGGCGCGAACGACACGGCCCCCGCCGAGGGCCCGAAGGCGGACGGCAAGCCCACCGCCGCGGAACCAGCAACGGACGCCGCCCAGCGGGAGGACACCGCACCGGAATCCGACCGCTCCGGATACAGCGTGCGGCGCACGCTCCCGCTGCGCGTCGAGGCGATCCGCCAGTTCCGCCGCCGGCGCACCCTGATCGCCTTCGGTATCCTGCTCGTCCTGCCATGGGTGCTGGTCGGCGCGTTCAAGATCGGCGGCTCCCCGACCGGGAACGGGGCCCCGAGCCTGGTGGACGTCGCCACCGCCGGCGCCCTGAACTTCGCGCTGTTCGCGCTGTTCGTGTCGACCGGCTTCCTCCTCGTCGTCGCCGTCGCCCTGTTCTGCGGTGACACCGTGGCCAGCGAGGCCGGCTGGTCGTCCCTGCGCTACCTGCTCGCCGCGCCGGTCCCGCGGGCCCGGCTGCTCCGCCAGAAGCTGATCGTCGCCCTTTCGTACGCCGTCGTCGCGGTCGTCAGCCTCCCCCTGATGTCGCTGATCGCGGGCACGGTCGGCTTCGGCTGGGCGGACGTCCGACTGCCGACCGGCGGCACCGTCCCCGCGTCCACCACCCTCGGCCGCATGGGCATCGTCATCGCCTACTCCCTGATCGCCCAGCTCGTCGTCGCCGCCCTGGCGTTCCTCCTCTCGGTCGTCACGGACTCCCCGCTCGGCGCGGTCGGCGGCGCCGTCGGCCTGGTCATCGTCAGCAACATCCTGGACGCCGTCACCGCGCTCGGCTCCTGGCGCGACTTCCTGCCGACGCACTGGATGTACTCGTGGATGGACGCCCTCCAGCCGCAGATCCAATGGACCGGCATGGCCAAGGGCGCGGCCATCTCCATCACCTACGCCGCCGTCCTCTTCGCCCTGGCGTTCCGCCGCTTCCACACCCGCGACATCGTCTCCTGACCCGTTCGGACGGCCGCCCTACCGCATGGCGGCCACACCACGGAACGATCTTCCCCGGCCACTCCTGGACGCCACCAACCGTGAACACCTGACCACGTCCGGTCGACCACGCTCCCGAAAAACGGTCGAACCGGCAGAGGATGTCGCATAAGCTCGCTGAACCTTGCCGGCGGCGCCCGCGTCGTAAGAAGTGCAGGTGACATCGGCTCGATGGACGGGTTAAACCCGGCCCGACGGGGGAGATGATCAACATGGCACGGCAGCAGCTCATCAAGCGCCCCAAGCCCCCACGTCAACCGAGCCCGCCGGACCTGAGGACCCCCTCAGGCCGCCTCCTGCCGTACTGACCGCCCGCCGGACCCACTCCACGCCCTGACACGCACAGCCGCCCAAGTTCGCATAACGTCCCTTCAGCAGATTCCTAGAGCGTCTCCGCGAAGCGCACACGGTCCTGCCCCAGGCCGCCATACCAGGGGTGTGGCTCGCGCGGCCCCGTACACTGACCGGGAAGAATTCCCGTCAGGAGTGCCATGCCCAGGGCTGACGCGCGACGCAACCGCGCCCTCATCCTCGCGACGGCCAAAAAGATCTTCGATGAGCGTGGGCCCGGCGCCCCTCTCGACGACATCGCCCGTCACGCGGGTATCGGCAACGCCACCGTGTACCGGCATTTCCCCACGCGCCGCGACCTGCTGATCGCCGTGTACGAGGAAGAGGTCGCCGACCTGACCGACAGGGGCAGACGGCTCCTGTCCGACACCCCTCCCGCCGACGCCCTCTTCACCTGGCTGAGCGCTTTCATCGCCCACGTCGCCGACAAAGCCGATCTGGCGCGGTCCATTCCGGAAGAGGGCCGCACCGCCCTCTTCTCGGCATGGCACGAAGCCATGCATTCGGCCCTGTCCCCGCTTCTCGGCAGAGCCCAGAAATCCGGTGCCGTCCGCTCCGACATCCGCCCCGCGGACCTACTGGCCCTGGCGAACGGGTTGGCCCTCGCCGGCGCCGGCAGCGCACAGACCGACCGGCTGCTTCAACTCGCACGCGAAGGCATCGCAACACCTTCGGAGCGGCGCCCCGACGGCGACCACCCGGAAAGTGGAAGCTGACCAGCGCACGGAACCGTGACGCGGCAAACGGCCGAGCCGTCAAGGTCCGCGCGCCGGCGAGTGGCGCACGACAATGGGTCAGCAGCCCCCGTGAGCGCTCGCCCAATCGTCCAAGAACGTCTGAACGTGGTAGCCGTAGATGCCGCCGTCGGTCAGATAACCGTACGCGTAGGAGTAGCTCGCACCGCACGTCTCGCGGCCCGCCTCGACCGCCCAGTCGCTCGGAGCCACGATGCCGTCCCCCGCAATGGCGGAAAGGAAAGCGGCGTCGGCCCCGTAGTAATAGCGCGGTGCGGGAGCCGGCGCGGGGGCCACCGTCTTGCGGATCTTCTTTGTCACGGTCACTGTCGGCTGCGGCGATGCGGTCTCCGTGGTGCTTTCGGCCGCCGCGGCGTTCGACGACTTCGCCTCGACGGCGGGGGTCCCGTTCCGCGCGGCGACGAAACCGACGAATGCGGCAGCGCCTCCGATCGCGAGAGTGACGGTCAAGGCGGCTCCTGCGATGACCATGCTCTGGCTTCGCATGTCGTCCTCCAACGGACAGATGCGAGGGACGTGGCTGAGGCCCGCCCAGCCCTCGTCATGGACGGGTCCCCACTGGCAGAGGCGCGGTCACGACCAGCGGACTCGGAGCGGACCGGCGGGCGGCCGACGCCCCCCGGAGGACGGCCGCCGCCGGGTCCACCACAAAGCATCCGCGTAATCACCCGTGCACGGAAAGGGACCGGTGTCCCGGCCGCCAAGGAATTATGTCCCGCGCATCCGAGTGGACTTTTGTGCCCTATGACGCAGAGCAATGAGAGAGGGGCGGCGTGATCAAGGAAAGGGGACGCCGACGACCCCGGCCGCAGCCGGGCGGAAACAGCTCGTTGAAGGCGGCTCCGGGGAGCCACTAGAGTGCCGGGCGTCACACTCCGGATCCCGAGGAGTCCTGTTGCGTCCGCTGAGCGTCACGATGCTGGGTACGGCTCTCGTCGCGGCGGGGCTGCTCGCACCGGCGACGGGCGAGGCGGCGACCCGGCACGGCGGGGTCGCGGTGGATCCGGGCACGGCGCGGGCCGGGGAGAAGGTGTACCTGTCGGTCTCCGGCTGCAACGCCGGACGGCACTGGGCGTCGTCGGAGGCGTTCGGCGGACGGTCTCGCCTGGACGGCCGGAACGGCAGCGCCGTTGTCCGGAACGACGCGAAGCCGGGCGTGTACAGGGTGGTGGTGCACTGTGGTCAGCGCACGGCGACCGGGAAGATCCGCGTGGCCGGACGGCTCGCCTGGCCGCCCTTCCTGCCGGGCACCCGCGACGGGCTCTGACGGACGGCGGGCCCGCCCTCGCAGGTGAGGTACTGGTAACCGCGATGTGACGCGATCGACGGCGTCCGATGCGCGAAGCTTGGTGAGATGATCAGCAAGCAAGGCATCCGCCTACATATGTCATCAATCCCGACGAATGGCAAGAGAACGAGCAGGGTGACTCACATCACTCGTCGGATGCATGTACCGGGCGTACTCGATCTTGATCCACATAGGGCGACATGTGATACTTCAACGGTATTGACCGGTTTTCGGCAAACTTCTACCCAACATTCCGGGATGACCCTTTTGCTGTCAGAGGGTCGGCCGGCCGGAAGATCTCCCGAGCGACTCGTCGATCACCGTCTTTTCCGCGAGAGACGGGCAGTCTGAGGAGCAGCCAAAAGATGTCCATCGCCGCCGGCCCGACACGCTCCCGCAAACCGAGGAACTTCCCCCTCTACCGCACCCTGCCCCGGTTCGCCAGGGACCCTCTCAGGGAGATCGAACGGATCAGCACCGAGGCCGGGGGGCGGATAGCCCGGCTGGATCTCGGGGCCTCGCACCCCTACGTGGTGACGCATCCCGACCATGTGCAGCAGGTACTGCGCAAGGAGTCGGAGAACTTCGTTCGCGATGGAACGTTCTGGCGGCCCCTGCACGGGCTCTTCGGCGACAGCATCATGTCCGAGTACGCCGAATGGGAGCTCAGCAAGCGGGTTCTGCAGCCGGTCTTCTCCACGCGCACCATCAGGTCGCTGAGCGACCACATGGCCCGCGCCATCAACGATGCCGTCGTCAAGTTGGACGAGCCGGCCCGCGAAGGCCGCCCCATCGAGGTCATGCCGGAGATGGGACGCATCGTCCACGACACCGTCATCAAGGTGCTGTTCGGCGACAAGATACGGCAGGCCGAGGCGGACCGGCTCATCCCCGCGATGGAACGACTCGCCACCTCGATCGCGTTCCGCTTCCTGCTCCCCTTCGTGCCGCGCTCGATACCGCTGCCCGGTGATCGCGCGTTCTCCGAGGGACTGCGGGTCATGGACGAGACGCTCTACGAACTCGTCGACCGTTTCCGGTACGACGCCGGCGAGGGATACGACATCTTCACCGCGCTCTGCAAGGCCCGCCACACCGAGGGCAGCGGCCTGGGCGACGCGTGGGTGCGCGACAACCTTCTCGCCATGTGGGCCACCAGCACCGAGACCACCACGGTGGCGCTGACCTGGATCTGGCCGATGCTCGACGCGCATCCGGAGGTCACCGCGCGGCTGCGCGCGGAGGTCGAGGGCGTGGTGGCCGGAGACGACGTCCGCCCGGAGCACCTGCACCGGCTCCCGTACGTGAAGCAGGTCGTTCAGGAACTGCTGCGCATGTACCCGGTCGGATGGATCTTCCCGCGGATCGCGCTGAACGACACCGTCATCGGCGACGTGCCCATCGAGGCGGGCCAGACCGTACTGATCAGCCCGTTCCTCACGCACCGTCTCGAATCGGTGTGGGAGCGGCCGTTGGAGTTCGACCCCGAACGGTTCACCCCGGAACGGTCGCGCACGCGCCACCGGTACGCCTACTTCCCCTTCGGCGGGGGACCGCACCAGTGCATCGGACGGCACGTCTTCAACATGGAGGCCGAGCTGATCCTCACCGCCATCCTGAGCCGGTACCGCCCGAAGCTGGCACCGACGGACGGACCCGTTCAGGCGCGGATCGGCGCCACGCTCCGTCCCGACCGGCCGCTCCAACTCGTTCTGGAACCGGTGCGCCGGTGATGGACGACGCCGCCGGCGACCTCGCCGACCCCCCGCATCCGAGCCCGACCCCCGCCCTGCTGTCCGGGACGATCTGCGCGGTCGCCGGGCAGGCGCAGCGCCAGATGCGCGCGTGGGCGGCGGCCCGCCCGGCGCTCTACGACTCCAAGGCCTTCGATCCGGCGCTGTTCAGCACGCTCGCGCTCGCCGCCGCGTTCAGCGGGCCGGGGAGCACCGCCGACGACCTCGCGACGGCCAACAAGGTCTGCCTCTGGTGCTTCGGCCTGGACTGGCTGATCGACTACGCGGCGTCGTCCCGCGCGGAGGTGGCCGCGCTGGTCCGCGGGTGCGCCGCGGTCGCCGACGGCGCCGGGGCCGGGGCCGGGGCCGGGGCCGCCGAAGCCTCCGCGGTCGCCGGAGTCGAGCCCGAGGGCTCCGCGGAGGGCGAACTCGCGCGCTTCCTCGCCGAGATCCGGGGAGAGCTGGAGGCCGAACCGGCGTTCCCCGCGCTCCGGGACGTCTGGCGGGACGAGTTCCAACGCATGCTCGACGCGATGGCCCTCGAATGGGACTGGAAGACCGCTCGCGAGAAGGGCGGGACGGGCCCGACGTTCGAGGACTACCTCGCCAACGCCGACAACCTGGGATTCGCGTTCGTGTTCGTCTCGCACTGGATCGCGTCCGGCGGCGGTGGGGACGTGGTGGCCGTCCGCGAGGCCGGCTGGGCGGTCCAGCGGGTCATCCGGCTGCTGAACGACCTCGGAACGTATGAGCGGGACCTGAAGTGGGGCGATCTCAACGGCCTCCTGCTCGACCTGCCTCGCGGCGGGGTCGAGGCGCGGATCGTCGAATTGACCGCCGAGGCGCGCTTCCTGATCGCGCGCGCACGAGACGGTGCCCCGGATCTGGCCGACTACATGGAACGGCAGATGGATTTCTGCGCGGGCTTCTACGGGGTAACCGACTTCTGGGGTTCTGTGTGAGCATCGACGACCGTCCCATGGCAAAGACGACCGTCCCCGCACCCCACCGAGAGACCCTTCATGGCACCGACCTGCCACGTGCCACCACCGAACTGCTCGACGGGCTGGTCGAGCACCCATGGGGGCAGGTGTCGCCGTCGGTGTACGAGACCGGCCGGCTGGTGACGCTCGCACCCTGGTTGAGCGGCCACCGGCAACGCGTGTCGTTCCTGCTGGAGCGGCAACGTCCGGACGGACTGTGGGGCGCGCCGGAGGTCGGGTACGCGCTCGTCCCGACGCTGAGCGCCACCGAGGCTCTTCTGTCGGTACTGGTCCGGGACGGTGATGCCGCAGGCGCCGGACGCGACCGGCTCGCCCGCCGCACCGCGCGCGCGCTGGACGCCGTGGCCACCCACATGTGCGGCCCGTCCGCACCGGCCATCGATCTGCCCGACCTGCCCGCGATCGAGCTGATCGCGCCCGCGCTCGTCGAGGCGATCAACGGGTCGCTGGACCGGCTGCGGGACGCGCCCGTCCCCGGCCTCGAGGCATGGGCGGGACGGCGGCTCGGCACGCCGGCCGGGCTGGACGGCACCAAGCTCGGGCTCGTCCGGAGTCTCCTCGGGTCCGGAGCCGCCGCGCCGCAGAAGCTGATGCACGCCCTGGAGATCGCCGGGGACGCGGCCGCCGGGCTGGCGCACGCCCGGCCGGAGCCGACCGGCACGATCGGCGCGTCGCCCGCCGCGACGGCCGCCTGGCTGGGCGCGGGCGAATCCGTCGATCCGAGCAACCCGGGCCGCTGGTATCTGGAGACGGTGGTCGCGCGGCACGGCGGCCCGGTGCCGTGCGGCTACCCGCTGACGGTGTTCGAGCGGGGCTGGGTGCTCGCCTGGCTGGCGCGCGCCGGTGTCCCGCTCACCGTGCGGCCCGAGATCGTCCTCAGCCTGACCGCGCCGCTCGGGCCGGCGGGCACCCCCGCCGCCGCCGGGCTGCCGTCGGACGCCGACACCACCGCGGGCGCGCTGTACGCGCTGGCCCTGCTGGACGCGCCCTGCCGTCCCGACATCCTCTTCGGCTACGAGCTGGACACGCACTTCTGCACCTGGCAGGGCGAGGACGGCGCGTCGGTCACGACGAACGCCCATGTCCTCGAGGCTTTCGGCGAGTACCTCACCGCCCTCCGGGCCCGGTCCGCGGCCGGGACCGACTCCGCGGCCCGGTACGCCGCCGCCGCGGCGAAGGCGGCGGACTGGCTGTGCGGGCAGCAGAGGCCGGACGGGAGCTGGGAGGACCGGTGGCACGCCTCCCCGCACTACGCGACGGCATGCGCGGCCATCGCGCTGGCCGCGTTCGGCGGGGAGGACCGCGCGCCCGCCGTCGAGGCCGCGCGCCGCTGGATCCTCACGACGCAGCGCCCGGACGGCTCGTGGGGCCACTGGGAGGGGACCGCGGAGGAGACGTCGTACGCGGTGCAACTCCTCTTGCTGACCGGTCGGTCACCCGCGGCGGACGCGGCGGACGCCGTGACGCGCGCGCTGCCGCACCTGCTGCGCGGGCTGACCAGCGGGGACGGCGCGGCGGCCGGGGAGCCCGCCATGTGGCATGACAAGGATCTCTACAGGCCGGAGGCGATCGTCCGCGCCGGGGTCATCGCGGCCCTTCATCTCGCCCGCGGGTCCGGCGTGTTTCGGTAAGGTGAATTTCGCCACACCGGCGCGGACCGCCGCCCCCTCAAATGCGACAGAACCGCATACGTTGACGATTCACCTTGAGGGGCTATGGCCATGTTGCTAGTCTTCTACGCCGTATGGAACGGCGACTAGCCGCCGCCCCTGCGGACCACGACTCCACCTGGCTCGCCCCCGCCAATCACGACCCGAACGCGGTTGCGAGCCAATTCACATATTGTTGGGGCGATTGTAATGCGCTTCCGCAACTCGCGCCTGCGAACCAAGATCACGGCGCTGTTGCTTTCCCTCACCGCACTCTGGGTTTTCGCGGCCTGGGTGACGCTGCGGGAAGGCGTCAATCTGCTCGGCGTCACGACCCTGGACAGCGCGATCGCCCAGCCGACCGACCCGCTCCTGGTCGAACTGCAGAAGGAGCGCCGGCTGTCGGCGATCGAGCTCGCCCGGCCGACCGCCGCGACCCGCGGCGCGCTCAGCGCGCAGCGCGCCCGGACCGACGAGGCGAGCGCCGAGGCCGTCAGTAAGGCCCGTGCGGGGAAGGTGAAATGGTTCGCCGGCGGGCTGCTGGAGCACCGCATCGACGAGATGATCACCAGGCTGCACGGGGTGGACGGCATCCGCCGCACCGTCGATCTGCACGGCGGCGACCGGGTCCAGATCGCCGCCGGATATTCCGAGGTCGTGGAGTCCATTTTCCGCGTCTACGATTCCCTGGCCACGCTGGACGACAAGGACTTCGCCCGCGACACCAGGACCGAGGTCGAGCTCAACCGCACGTGGGAACTGCTTTCGCAGGAAGACGCATTGATCTCGGGCTCCCTCACGTCCGGCCGGGTCACCTCGTCCGAGCTCATCGCGTTCACCCAGACCGTGGGCACCCGGCGGCACAACCTCGACGCCGCGCTGATCGCCATTCAGGGTTCGGACCGGACGCTGTATAACGCGCTGACGAAAAACGCGAAGCTGGCCCAGGTCTCGTCCCTGGAAAACCAGCTCATGCAGAATCGCAGGATCACGGCCGGGAAGCCCCCGCACGTCACCTCGCGGCCCGCGGTCACCTTCGACCAGTGGACCGCCGCGGCCGCGCCCTCGCTGACCCAGATGCGCGACGACATCCAGGCGGGCGGCGACCGGCTGGTGGACCGGGCGAAGCCGATCGCCATCGGCGTGGTCCTGCGGCTGCTGCTGGCCGGTGGTCTCGGCCTCCTCGCGGTCATCGCGTCCATCGTGGTGTCCATCACCACGGCCCGCGCCCTGGTGCGCCAGCTGGAACGGCTGCGCGCCGCCGCCTGGGACCTGGCCGAGCAGCGGCTGCCCGGCGTCGTCGAACGGCTCGGGCACGGTGAGAAGGTCGACGTCTCGGTGGAGGCGCCCCCGCTGCAGTTCGGCACGGACGAGATCGGGCAGGTGGGACGCGCGTTCAACGCCGTCCAGGAGACCGCGATCCGCACCGCCGTCGAGCAGGCCGAACTGCGCCGCGGCATCCGGGACGTCCTGCTGAGCCTGGCCCGCCGCACCCAGACCCTCGTGCACCGGCAGCTGACCATGCTGGACAGCATGGAGCGCCGCCGCGACATCGAGGTCAAGGAGCTGGAGGAGCTGTTCCGGCTCGACCACCTGGCGACCCGGATGCGGCGCAACGCCGAGAACCTCATCGTGCTGTCGGGCGCGCTGCCCGCCCGCGGCTGGCGCAGCTCGGTGCCGATGATCGACGTCGTGCGCGCCGCGGTCGGCGAGGTCGAGGACTACACCCGCGTCACCGTGCTGCCGTTCGGCCCGGTCGAGCTGGCCGGACGCGCGGTCGGCGACGTCACCCACCTGCTCGCCGAGCTGATCGAGAACGCCGTGACGTTCTCCCCGCCCGACACCGTCGTGCAGGTCGGCGGGCACCTGGTCGCCAACGGCTTCGCGATCGACATCGAGGACCGCGGGCTCGGCATGACCGACGAGAAGCTCGCCGAGATCAACGCGCGGATCGAGGACCCGCCCGACTTCAACCTGCAGAGCTCGGTGCAGCTCGGCCTGTTCGTGGTCAGCAAGCTCGCCGAGCGGTACGGGCTGCGGGTCTCGCTGAAGCGGTCCGCCTACGGCGGCACCACCGCGGTCGTCGTCATCCCCAAGGAACTGGTCGTCGAGGACGGCGACCGGGTGCGGGTCCCCGCGACCGCCGCGGCCACCACGCGGAACGGCCTAGAGGTGCGCCGTCCCACCGCGGTCGGCGCCGGACGGACCACCGGCGGCACGGCGACGCTCACCACCGGCGGCACCGGGCCGCAGCAGCAGCCGTCCGGGCCCGCGCTGGTGGCGGTGCCGCCGCCCGCGTCCGAACCGGCCGCCCTCGGACCGGCCGCGTCCGAGCCGACCGCTTTCGAGTCGACCGCCTTCGAGCCGCCCGCGAGCGGTGGCGGCGGCCCAGAACCCGGCCTGCCCGACGGGCAGGACGCGCCCCCCGCGGACGAGCCGCGCTCCCACGCCGGCGACCCGTCCACTCCGTCCGGTGCGAGCGGCGGGCATCCCGACCCCACCCAGCCGGAGGACCAGCCGCCCGTGCCCGACATCTCCACCACGCCTTCCGGCCTGCCCGTCCGGGTGCCGCAGGCGAACCTCGCCGAACCGCTGCGCACCGACGAGCCCGTCGTGGCCGCCGAGCCCGACGAACCCGACGACCCGGGCCGCTCGCCCGAGGAGATCCAGCGGATCATGGGCTCGTACCAGCGCGGCACCCGGCAAGGACGTTCGGACGCGGCCGAGGCCCTCGGCGATCGAGCAGCGGAAGGCGAGGAAGGTCAGTGACGCAGAAGACCGGTTCATCGTCGGATCTGGGCTTTTTGCTCGACGATCTGGTCCACCGGTTGCCGCACGCGCGCAACGCGGTGGTGCTGTCGGCCGACGGCCTGCTGATGGCCTCCTCGGCGGGCATGAGCCAGGACGACGGCGAGCACCTGTCGGCGGTGGCGGCGGGCATCCAGAGCCTCGCCAAGGGCGCCGGCACCCGGTTCGGCGGCGGCCCCGTCCGGCAGACGATCGTCGAGATGCAGTCGGCGTTCCTGCTGGTGACGGTCGCCGGCAAGGGCGCCTGCCTGGCGGTGCTGGCCGCCGAGGAGGCCGACGTGGGTCTGATCGCCTACGAGATGGCGATGCTCGTGACGAGCATGGGCCACCACCTCACCTCGCCGTCGCGCTCGGAGTCCGCGGCGGAGGGCCGGCCGACATGATGCCGCCGGAGGAGCCGGGCCAGGAGCCCTGGCCCGAGGATCCCGCGCTGCACACCCCCGGGCACGAGCGGGTCTACGACGAGAGCGCCGGCCCGATGGTGCGGCCCTACGTGATGACCAGCGGCCGGATCGAGCCCGTGCACGGCAAGTTCGACCTCATCACGCTGGTGGTGGCGGCCGGGCCCGAACCGGAGGGCGCGATCGGCCTCGGCCCCGAGCACGTGGCGATCATCCGGCTCTGCCAGCAGGTGATGTCGGTCGCCGAGCTGACCGGCCACCTCGACCTTCCCGTCGCGACCGTGCGGGTGCTGCTCGGCGACCTGGTCGGCAAGGGGTTCGTCTCGATGCAGGAACCCGAACCGGAGGCGGACATGCACGACATCAGGCTCTACAAGGCGGTGATCGATGGTCTCCGGGCCCTCTGACGCCGGGGGCGGGCGGCACGACGCGCGCGCCCGCCGGATGCCCACCGCGGTCAAGATCGTGATCGCGGGCGGTTTCGGGGTCGGCAAGACGACGATGGTCGGCACGGTCTCCGAGACCAAGCCGCTGCGCACCGAGGAGGTCCTCACCGACGAGAGCGTCGGCGTCGACGACGTCTCCGGCGTGGAGCGCAAGAAGACCACCACCGTCGCGATGGACTTCGGCCGCCTCACCTTCCGCGACGAGTACGTCCTCTACCTGTTCGGCACCCCCGGGCAGGAGCGCTTCTGGTTCATGTGGGACGAGGTGGCGCTCGGCGCGCTCGGCGCCGTGGTGCTCGCCGACACCCGCCGCCTGTCGGACTGCTTCCCGTCCGTCGACTACTTCGAGCGCCGCGGCACCCCGTTCGTCGTCGCCGTCAACTGCTTCGAGGGCGCCAAGCAGTACGACCTCGCGGAGATCCAGCTGGCGCTGAACCTGGGGCCGAAGGTCCCGGTCATGCTCTGCGACGCCCGCCGCCTCGACTCGTGCAAGCAGGTCCTCATCGACCTCGTCCTGCACGCGATGAAGTACCGCGGCCTCCCCGCCCTGGAGACCCAGGGCGCCTAGCCGCGGCCGGGGGCGTCCGGGGCGCTGCTCTGGACGCCTTCCGCGACGGCGCCGGCGAAGGCGCGGACACGCGCGATGGCGCGGTCGTGCCGACGGCCGGCCCGGACGGGATCGCGCGGCCGCCGGGCGTCAGCCGCGGCGACTGCGCCTCGCGCCAGTACCGCGGTGCCGGGCCCGCGATCCGGATCAGCGGGTGCCCGGCCAGGTCCTCGGCGGGGACCGACGGGCGGTCCGCGAACGGATGGCGGGACGGGACGGCGAGGCTCAGCGGCGCCTCGGAGAAGGAGGGTCCGCGGGCCAGGCCGGGTTCCCGCACCGGTGCCAGCACGATCGCGGCGTCGACGTCCCCGTCCCGCACCGGCCCGAACGGGTCGGCCAGCGGCACCTCGACGGTGTGCACCTCGCAGCCGGGGTGGTCGCGCTGGAACGCGCGGACGAGGCCCGTCATCTCCTCGTCCAGCGAACCGAGGAAGCCGATCCGCAGCACGCCGCCGACGCCGCGGGCCCTCGCGCGGGCCGCTTCGACGACGTCGAGGAGGGCGGTGTAGGCGGGGGTCAGCTCGTCCCGCAGGCTCGCGCCGAGCGGGGTCAGGCGGACGCTCCGGCTGGTGCGCTCCACGAGCCGCGCCCCGATCCGGGACTCCAGCGACCGCAGCAACTGGCTGACGCGGCTCTGGGAGAGGCAGAGGCGTTCCCGCCGTACCGCCGGACCAGGGTCGATGGCATGACGGTTCCTCCCGACTTCCCGCCGCGGCCCGGCCGGCCGGCGGTGCTCGCGGTCGCCGCGGCCACGTTCCTCGTCGTCACCAGCGAGATGCTGCCGGTCGGGCTGCTGACCTCGATCGGCCCGGACCTCGGTGCGTCCGCGGGCACGGCCGGACTGGCGATGACCGTGCCCGGCCTGGTCGCCGCGCTCTGCGCGCCCGCGCTGTCGGCCGCCACCGCGCGGCTGGACCGCCGCGCGGTGCTGGTCGCGCTGGCGGGACTGCTGGCCGCGGCCGACCTCGGCTCGGCCGCCGCGTTCGGGCTGCCGGCGCTGCTGGCGTCGCGGATCCTGGTCGGCGTGGCGATCGGCGGGGTGTGGTCGATCGCCGGCGGGCTGGCGGCGCGGCTGGTACCGGAACGCTCCGCCGGCGCCGCCACCGCCGTGGTCTTCGGCGGGATCTCGGTGGCGTCGGTGGCGGGCGTCCCCGCCGGGACGCTGATCGGCGACCTCGCGGGCTGGCGGGCCGCATTCGCGGTGGCCGGTGCGCTGTCGCTGGCCCGGCTCTCGCCGTGCTGCTGCCGGTGCTGCCCGGAACCGGCTCCGCGAGCTTGCGGGGCGTGCCGCGGGTGTTGCGCGCGCCGGGCGCGCGGGCCGGCCTCGTGGTGACGTTGCTGCTGGTCACCGGGCATTTCGCGGCGTACACCTACGTGCGTCCCGTGCTGGAGCGGGTGTCCGGAGTGGACCCGGACCTGATCAGCACCCTGCTGCTGGTGTACGGCGTCGCGGGCATCGCCGGGAACTTCGCCGCGGGGACGGCCGCCGCGCGCGGCCCGCGCCGCACCCTCCTGGTGCTCGCCGCGCTGCTCGCGCCGGCCGTGCTGCTGTTCCCACTCGTGGGCCGGGCTCCGCTTCCGGCCGTCGCGCTGCTGGTGCTGTGGGGCGCCGCCTACGGCGGTGTGTCGGTCACCCTGCAGACCTGGCTGCTGCGGGCCGCGCCACCGCACGCCGCCGAGCCCGCGTCGGCGCTGTTCGTCGCCGCGTTCAACCTCGCCATCTCGCTCGGGGCGCTGGCGGGCGGGCGCGTGGCCGACACCGCCGGAGAGGCGGGCGCCCTATGGCTGGGCGGGGCCTTGGGCTGCCTCGCCTTGGCCGCCGCCGCGGTGCTCGGCCGCCCGGCGGGACGGGGCGGCCGGTCCCGGCGCGCCTCGCGGGCGTGCCGGGCCGGCGGTGCCGGACCTCAGCCGGTGCGGGAGACCACGTAGTCGCAGAGGCCGGTGAAGGCGTCGCGGGCGGGGATCGCGGGGAGGGTGAGGAACTCGGCGCGGGCGTCCGCCGCGCACTGGCGCAGGTCGGCACGGGCCTGGTCCATCGCGGGGTGGGCGCGCAGGAGGGCGAGGGCCTCGGCGTGCAGGGCGTCGTCGGACAGGTCCTGGACGAGCAGCTCGCGCAGCCGCGCGTCGTCCGGGCCGGAGCCGACGCCGCCGAGGACGAGGTGCATCGGGAGGGTGCGGATGCCCTCGCGCAGGTCGGTGCCGGGGGTCTTGCCCGACTCGTCGGTCTCGGAGGTGATGTCGAGGATGTCGTCCTGCAGCTGGAAGGCGACGCCGATCTTCTCGCATGCGGAGGTGACGGTGTCGACGACGTGCGGGGCGGCACCCGACAGCAGCGCGCCGAACTGGCCGGACACCGTGATGAGGGAGGCGGTCTTGTCCGCGACGACCTGCAGGTAGTGCTTGAGGGGGTCGGCGTCCTCGGCGGGGCCGACGGTCTCCTGGATCTGGCCGCGCACCAGCCGGGCGAACGCGCGGGCCTGGATCCGGACGGCCTCCGGGCCGAGGTCGGCGAGCAGGTCGGACGCGCGGGCGAACAGGTAGTCGCCGGTGAGGATCGCGACGGTGTTCGTCCACCGGGAGTTCGCGGACGCCTGGCCGCGCCGGACGGTCGCCTCGTCCATGACGTCGTCGTGGTAGAGGGTGCCGAGGTGGGTCAGCTCGACGACGACGGCGGCGGGCACGACGCCCGGCGCGGCGGGGTCGCCAAAGTGCGAGGCGAGCAGCACAAGCATCGCCCGGAACCGCTTCCCGCCGGCCTCGACGAGGTGCTTGGAGGCCTGGGTGAGCAGCGGGTCCTCGCCCCGCACGGATTCCAGCAGCAGTTCCTCGACTGCGGCCAGGCGCTCCCTGGCGTCGGCCGCGAGGGCCGAGTCGACGGGAAGCCCGAACGGGCCGGGCTCCTGCCGAGCCGGCCCGCCGGACTTCTCAGCGATTGGGTCGCTCACCCAAGACTCCCTACCGGACGAACATGTGGGTCGTGGCGTGGCCCGCAAGGTCCAGAATGGGCTGCGGGATCACACCGAGTACCACAGTAGCCGTCGCCCCGAGCGCCACCGCAGCCGCGGTGGCCGGCCCCGCCACGACGACGGGGCCGTCCGCCTCCGGCTCGCTGAAGAACATCACGACGATCACCTTCACGTAGAAGAAGGCGGCCACCGCGGAGGACACGACGCCGACCACGACCAGCGGGGTCGCGCCGCTTTCGACGGCGGCCTTGAACACCGCGAACTTGCCGGTGAAGCCGCTGGTCAGCGGAATGCCGGCGAAGGCGAGCAGGAAGAAGGAGAACACTCCGGCGACGACCGGGGAGCGCTTGCCGAGCCCCGCCCAGCGCGACAGGTGCCCGGCCTCGCCGCCGGCGTCGCGCACCATCGTGACGACGGCGAAGGCGCCGATGGAGGTGAAGCCGTAGGCGACGAGGTAGAACATCGTGCTGGACAGGCCGTCCTGCGACGTCGCGACGACGCCCATGAGCAGGAAGCCCGCGTGCGCGATGGACGAGTACGCCAGCATCCGCTTGATGTCGGACTGCGTGATCGCGATGATCGCGCCGACCACCATCGTGAGAATCGCCACGCCCCACATGTAGGGCCGCCAGTCCCACTTCAGCGTCTCGAACCCGACGTAGTACACCCGCAGGATCCCGCCGAACGCGGCGACGACCGTGCACGACGCCATCAGCGCGGTGATCGGGGTCGGGGCGCCCTGGTACACGTCCGGCTTCCACATGTGGAAGGGGACGCCGCCGAGCTTGAACAGCAGCCCGACCGACAGCAGCGCGACGCCCGCCAGCAGCAGGGTCTCGCTGCCGGCGTCCTTGCTGACCTGCGCGGAGATGTCCGACAGCCGGACCGAGCCGGCGTAGCCGTACAGCAGCGCCGTCCCGTACAGGAAGAACGCCGAGGAGAACGCGCCGAGCAGGAAGTACTTGACGGCCGCCTCCTGCGAGAGCAGCCGCCGCCGGCGGGCGAGCCCGCACAGCAGGTACAGCGGCAGCGACATGACCTCCAGCGCCACGAACATGGTGAGCAGGTCGTTGGCGGCGGGGAACATCAGCATGCCGCCGACCGCGAACATCATCAGCGGGAACACCTCGGTCTGGGTGATCCCGGCGGCGGCGCTGCGCTGCTCGGCCTCGCTGCCGGGCAGCGCGGACGCCTGCGGCGCGAAGTGCCCGCCGACGATGCCGCCGCTCCGCCCGTTGCCGCGCTCGGCGATCAGCAGCAGGCTGACCAGCGCGAGGACGAGGATGGTGCCCTGCAGGAACAGGGTCGGGCCGTCCACGCCGAGGGCGCCCTGCGCGGCGACGTGGTGCGGGTCGTCGCGCCAGCCGAGCAGGATCGTCCACACGAACGCGCCCGCGAGGCCGAGGAACGCGACCGGCACCTGCACCGCGTACCGCCAGGTGCGGCCGACGAACGCCTCGACGAGGACGCCCGCGACGGCGATGCCGAGGACCAGCAGCAGCGGGCCGATCTGCCCGTACTCGATGTGCGGCGCCGGGATGTCACCGCCCTGGGCGAGCACCCCATGAGCCACCGGGCTCACGTGACTGGCAGGGCTCATGGACGGGCTCCGTTCTCGGCGACGTTACCGGTGAGCTTCGGCGCCGGGTCGTGCCGGTCGACACGGGCGAGCGTCTCCTTCACCGACGGGTTGATCACATGCAGCACCGGCTGCGGGAAGAAGCCCATCGCCACGATGATCGCGATGATCGGGGCGACGGCCCACTTCTCCCGGGCCGTGAGGTCCTTCATGCCCTCGACGGCCGGGACCTTCGGGCCGCCCATCGTCCGCTGGTACATCCACAGGACGTAGATGGCGGCGAGGACGACGCCGGTGACGGCGAAGCACGCGGCCACCTTGTAGCGGCTGAACGTGCCGACCAGCACCAGGAACTCCGACACGAACGGCGACAGGCCGGGCAGCGACAGCCCGGACAGGCCGGCGACGAGGAACGTCCCGGCGAGCACCGGCGCGGCCTTCTGCACCCCGCCGAAGTCGGTGATCTTCGCCGACCGGCGCCGGACGATCATGAAGCCGACGAGCAGGAACAGCGCGCCGGTGGAGAAGCCGTGGTTCACCATGTAGAGCGCGGCGCCGGACTGGCCCTGCGAGGTCATCGCGAAGATGCCGAGCACGATGAACCCGAAGTGCGACACCGAGGTGTAGGCGATGAGCCGCTTCAGGTCGACCTGCCCGATCGCGAGGACCGCGCCGTAGATGATGCTGATCACCGCGAACACGAGCACGGCGGGCGTGGCCCACCTGGACGCGCCGGGGAACAGCTCCAGGCAGAACCGCAGCATCCCGTAGGTGCCGACCTTGTCGAGCACGCCGACGATCAGCACCAGCGCGCCGGGCGGCGACTGCTGCGCCGCGGTCGGCAGCCAGGTGTGCACCGGCACCATCGGCGCCTTGATCGCGAACGCGACGAAGAAGCCGAGGAACAGCCACTTGGCGGTGGTCGGGTCGACGTTCAGCCCGCGCAGCTCCTCGAACATGAACGTGCCGTGCCCGAGGCCGCCCTCGCCGACCGGCTTGTTCGACAGCGGGTACAGCCAGATGACCGAGACGAGCATCAGCAGCCCGCCGAACAGCGAGTACAGCAGGAACTTCACCGCGGCGTAGGAGCGCTCGCGGGCGGCGCCGCCGCCGTAGTGCCCGATGATGAAGTACACCGGGATGAGCATCGCCTCGAAGAAGACGTAGAACAGGAACACGTCGGTCGCCGCGAAGACGCCGATCATCGCCGCCTCGAGGGACAGCAGCAGCGCGAAGTAGGTCTTCACCGACCGCTTCGCCGGGACGTCCACGCCGCCGGACCGCTCGTCCTCGTTCCAGGACGCGAGCATGACCAGCGGGACGAGGATGACCGACAGCAGGATCAGCACCAGCGCGACGCCGTCGACGCCGAGCGCCCAGTGGATCCCGAACTCCTTGATCCACCAGTACTTCTCGGTGAACTGGAACCGGTCGCCGCCGGCGTCGAAGCCGGCCGCCATCACCAGGGCGAGGACGCCCACGAGGGCGGAGACGCCGAACGAGAACCACTTGACCAGCGGCTCGTTGTCGCGCGGCAGCACGCTGACCGCGACGGCGCCCAGCAGCGGCAGCGCGATGAGGACGCTCAGCCAGGGAAAGTCACTCATGACACGTTCACCACCAGGAGGGCGGCCACGACCAGCGCGGCGCCGAAGAACATCGAGAGTGCGTAGGAGCGCGCGAAACCGGTCTGGATGCGGCGGAACCGGCCGGACGTGCCGCCGATGAGGGCGGCGAGCCCGTTGACGGCGCCGTCGACGCCGCGTCCGTCGAACCAGACCGCGAGCCGGGTCAGCCACTGGCCGGGCCGCATCAGCAGCGACTCGTTGAGGGCGTCGCCGTACAGGTCCTTGCGGGCCGCGACGGTGACGAACGAGCCCTTGGGTGCCTCGCGCGGCACGGCGCGGCGGCCGTACTGCATCCAGGCGATCCCCACGCCGACGATCATCAGGACGAACGTGGCCGCGCCCGGCGCGGTGATCCACTTGAAGTCCTCCGCGTGCTCCGGCTTGCCGGTCACGGGCTCCAGGAAGTCGGCGAACCCGCCGAGGACCAGCAGCCCGCCCGCGGCGACCGAGCCGATCGCGAGGACCATCAGCGGGATGGTCATCACCTTGGGCGACTCGTGCGGGTGCACGCCCTCCTCCCAGCGCTTCCCGCCGAAGAAGGTCATGATCATCACGCGCGCCATGTAGTAGGCGGTGATGGCCGCGCCGACCAGCGCGCACGCGCCGAGGATCGCCCCGGACGCGCCGCCCTTGTCGAACGCCGCCTCGATGATGCCGTCCTTGGTGAAGAAGCCGGAGAACGGCGGGCACCCGATGATGGCCAGGAACCCGAGCCCGAACGTGACGTAGGTCGTCATCATGACGCCGCGCAGCGCGCCGTAGTGGCGCATGTTCACGTCGTCGTGGGTGCCGTGCATGACCGAGCCGGCGCCGAGGAACAGGCCCGCCTTGAAGAAGCCGTGCGCGATGAGGTGCGCGATGGCGAACACGTACCCGGGCCGGCCGAGGCCGGCGGCGAGCGTCATGTAGCCGATCTGCGACATCGTCGAGCCGGCGAGGGCCTTCTTGATGTCGTCCTTGCCGCAACCGATGATCGCACCGGCGAGCAGCGTGGCCGCGCCGACGATCGTCACCACCAGCTGCGCGGTGTCGGACATCTCGAAGATCGGCCCGGACCGGACGATCAGGTAGACGCCCGCGGTCACCATCGTCGCCGCGTGGATCAGCGCCGACACCGGGGTCGGGCCCTCCATCGCGTCCAGCAGCCAGGACTGCAGCGGCAGCTGCGCCGACTTGCCGCACGCGCCGAGCAGGAGCAGCAGCCCGATCGCGGTCGCGGTGCCGGTGCTCAGCTTGGTCGCGAGCCCGGCGTGCTCGGCGCCCGCGCCGAGGATCGGCCCGAAGTCGACGGTGCCGAACGTGGAGAACATGAGCGCGATCGCGATGATCAGCCCCATGTCGCCGACGCGGTTGACGACGAACGCCTTCTTCGCCGCGGTCGCCGCGGTCGGCTTGTGCTGCCAGAACCCGATCAGCAGGTACGAGGCGAGGCCCACGCCCTCCCAGCCGAGGAACAGCACGAGGAAGTTGCCGCCGAGGACCAGCAGCAGCATCGCCGCGACGAACAGGTTCAGGTAGCCGAAGAACCGGCGCCGGTCGGGATCCTCGGCCATGTAGCCGACGGAGTAGATGTGGATGAGCGAGCCCACCCCGGTGATCAGCAGCACGAAGCTGATGGACAGCGGGTCCACCAGCAGGTCCATGCCGATCTTGAACTGGCCGACGCTGATGAAGTCCCACAGGTGCACGGTCCGGCGCCGCGAGGCGTCGTCGTACCCGAGCATCTGGACGAGCATCGCGACGCCGATGGCGAACGACGCCACCGGCGTCAGCACGCCGAGCAGATGCCCCCACTTGTCGGTGCGCCGGCCTCCGAGCAGGAGGACCGCGGCGCCCAGCAGGGGCAGCGCGACGAGAAGCCAGGACGCGGCCTGGATGCCTTCCGCTTTCATCCCCGACCTCTCAGTACTTCAGCAGGTTCGCGTCGTCCACCGACGAGGACCTGCGGGTCCGGAAGATGGTCATGATGATCGCCAGGCCGACCACGACCTCCGACGCGGCCACCACCATCACGAAGAACGCGATGATCTGGCCGTCGAGGGTGCCGTGCATGCGGGAGAACGTCACGAACGCCAGGTTCGTGGCGTTCAGCATCAGCTCGACGCACATGAACACCACGATCGCGTTGCGGCGTACCAGAACGCCGAGACCTCCGATGGTGAACAGGATCGCCGAGAGCGCCAGGTAGTGCCCCGGACTCATTGACCAGCCTCGCCTTCACGCTCGTTGCCGCCCGCGCCGCCGCCGGAACCGCCGGCGGCCGGCGTGC
This sequence comes from Actinomadura napierensis, assembly GCF_039529375.1. Taxonomy (NCBI): domain Bacteria; kingdom Bacillati; phylum Actinomycetota; class Actinomycetes; order Streptosporangiales; family Thermomonosporaceae; genus Actinomadura; species Actinomadura napierensis. Next base: position 46,730 of record NZ_BAAAMR010000045.1, on the reverse strand, counting down.
CGGCCCTGACGACGCGCGACTCGGCGTCGGCGTCCTTCGCCTCTTCCGTCGCCGCCCTGACCGCGGCGACGTCCTCGTCCACCGCGCCCTGCTCGGTGCCGCCGTACAGGTCGGCGTGCCGCTCGGCGGTGTCGGTGCGGGCCGCGATGACGGGGTTGACCGACAGCTCCGACGGCGTCCCGTCCGGCAGCAGCGCCGGCATGTCGACGGCGTTGTGCCGGGCGTAGGTGCCGGGGCCGGGCAGCGGCCCGGGGTGCTCGCCGGACGCGAAGCGCCGCTTCGACAGGTCCTTCTGGGTCGGCTTCGGCTCGGTCCGCTCACGGTGCGCCAGCACCATCGCGCCGAGCGCCGCGGTGATCAGCAGCGCGCTGGTCGCCTCGAACGCGAACACGTACTTGGTGAACAGCAGCCGCGCCAGGCCGAGGACGTTGCCGTCGGCGTTGGCGGCCTTCAGCCCGGCCGAGTCGCCGAGCGCGGCGTTGCCGAGCCCGGTGCCGAGCAGCACGATGAACCCGATCGCGACGATGACCGCCCAGAACCGCTGGCCCTTGATCGTCTCCACCAGCGAGTCGGTGGAGGTGACGCCGACGAGCATCAGCACGAACAGGAACAGCATCAGCACCGCGCCGGTGTAGACGATCACCTGGACGAACGCCAGGAACGGCGCGTTCTGGATCGCGTACATCGCGGCGAGGCAGAGCATCACGGTCGCCAGCAGCAGCGCCGAGTGCACCGCCTTGCGGACCAGGATCATGCCGAGCGCGGCGCAGACCGACACGACCGCGAGCAGCCAGAAGAAGAACGGCTCCCCCGACTGCTTGTCGGCGACGTGCCCGGCCAGGACCCCGGCGGCCTCGAGGTGGGCGGCCTGGAGGTGGGCGGTCACTTGCCCTCACCGCCCTTGGCCGGCTTCTCCCGCTTCACCGCGTTGTCGACGCTCGCCCGTCCGCCGCCCTGCGCGGGGACGGTCGGCGCGTCGTCGGACTGGAGACCCAGGCGGTAGTAGTCCTCCTCGGTGTCGCCGAGCCGCATCTCGTGCGGCGGCGTCTCCATGCCCTCGCGCAGCGGGGCGAGGAGCATGTCCTTGGTGTAGATCAGGCTCTCGCGGCTGTCGTCGGCGAGCTCGTACTCGTTCGTCATCGTCAGCGCGCGCGTCGGGCACGCCTCGATGCACAGCCCGCAGAGGATGCACCGCAGATAGTTGATCTGGTAGGTGCGGCCGTACCGCTCGCCGGGCGAGTACCGCTCGTCCTCGGTGTTGTCGGCGCCCTCGACGAAGATGGCGTCGGCGGGGCAGGCCCAGGCGCACAGCTCGCAGCCGATGCACTTCTCCAGGCCGTCCGGCCACCGGTTGAGCTGGTGCCGCCCGTGGAAGCGCGGGGCGGTCGGCTTCTTCACCTCGGGGTACTGAACGGTCTCGCTCTTCATGAACATCTGGTGGAACGAGACCCCGAACCCCTTGACCGGATTCAGGAAATCAGTGAGTCCCACTGGTGACCTCCTCAGAGGCGGATTCGATCGTGGCCGGGCGGGCCGGCTCCTCGCGGGCCCGGCCGTGGTAGTGGGGGGCGTCCATCGGCGGCACCGGGAACCCGCCCGCGGCCGGGTCCCGGGGGGCGGGCGCCTCGGCGCCCGGGACGATCTCGCCGCCGTCGCCGCCGCGGACCATCTCCCACACCACCGTGACCACCAGCACCACGGCGATGACCCCGGCGGTGATCCACAGGATCTGCTGGATGTCGTAGCCGTCGTTCTTGAACGCCTTGATGGTGGACACCAGCAGGATCCAGGCCAGCGAGACCGGCATCAGGACCTTCCAGCCGAGCTTCATCAGCTGGTCGTAGCGCACCCGCGGCAGCGAGCCGCGCAGCCACACGAAGAAGAAGATGAACAGCCAGAGCTTGACCAGGAACCACAGCACCGGCCACCAGCCGGAGTTGGCGCCCGACCACACGGTGGAGATCGGCGCGGGGGCCCGCCAGCCGCCGAGGAACAGCGTGGTGGCGAGGGCCGACAGCGTCGCGAGGTTGATGTACTCGGCGAGGAAGAACATCGCGAACTTCAGCGACGAGTACTCGGTGTGGAAGCCGCCGACCAGCTCGCCCTCGCCCTCGGGCAGGTCGAACGGGATGCGGTTCGACTCGCCCATCATCGTGATCACGTAGACCACGAACGACGGGGCGAGCAGCACCGCGAACCAGATGTGGTCCTGCTTGGCGACGATCTCCGAGGTGGACATCGACCCGGCGAACATGAACACCGCGACGAACGACAGCCCCATCGCGATCTCGTAGGAGATCATCTGCGCGGACGAGCGGAGCCCGCCGAGCAGCGAGTACGGCGACATCGACGACCAGCCCGCCAGCACGATCCCGTAGATGCCCATCGACGACATCGCCAGCACCAGCAGCACCGCGACCGGCAGGTCGGTGCCCTGCAGCGCGGTGTGGTGCCCGAAGATCGACACCGTCGGGCCGAACGGGATGATGATGAACGAGATGAACGCCGGCACCGCCGACATCACCGGCGCGAGGACGAACACGACCTTGTCCACCTGGCGGGGGACGATGTCCTCCTTCAGCGCCAGCTTCACGCCGTCGGCCAGGCCCTGCAGCAGGCCCTGCGGCCCGGCGCGGTTCGGGCCGACGCGCAGCTGCATCCGCCCGATGACCCGCCGCTCGACCCACATCGACAGCAGCACGGTCAGCACCAGGAAGACGAAGATGACCAGCACCTTGCCGCCGATCAGCCACCACGGGTCCTTGCCGAACGTGGCGAGCGTGGGATCGGCGGCGGGCGCCGCAAGCGGACTCATCGGGTACCTCCCGCGTTCTCGGTCGGGCGGGCGGGCACGCCGCTCGAGATCTTGACGACGCCGCCCGCCGCCGCGCCCAGGTCCCGGTAGAGGGCGCAGCCGGCCGAGTTCGTCGGCAGCCACACCACCCGGTCGGGCAGGTCGGCGGTGACCTCCAGCGGGAGCGTCACCTCGCCGCGCGGCCCCGACACCGTGACGGCGCCGGCCGCGCCGATCTCCGCCGCGGTCGCGGGCGACAGCCGGGCCACCGCGGGCTTGGCGGTGCCGGCCAGGAACGGCTCGCCGTCCTGCAGCCGGCCCCCGTCCAGCAGCAGCCGCCAGGTCGCCACCAGCGCCTCGCCCTGCTCGGGGTGCGGGGGCAGCGCGTGCGCCACGTCCGGCGCGTCCGGCCGCTCGCCGCGGTGCGCGCCGAGCTGCGCCAGCTCCCGCCGCGCCGCCTCCGGTCCGGGGAGCCCGAGGTGGACGTCCATCTCGTCGGCGAGCGCCTGCAGGACCCGCAGGTCCGACATCCGCCCGGCGGACTTCAGCACGACGTCGAACTGGCGGCCGCGGCCCTCCCAGTCGACGAACGTGCCGGACTTCTCCGCGACGGCCGCGACCGGCAGCACCACGTCGGCGCGGTCGGTGACCGCGCTCGGCCGCTGCTCCAGGCTCACCACGAACGGGGTGGCCTCCAGCGCCCGCAGCGCCGCGTCCGGGTCCGGCAGGTCGTAGGGGTCGACGCCGCCGACCAGCAGCGCGCCGCGCCGGCCCTCCGCCGCCGCCGCGATGATGCCGGCGGTGTCCTCGCCGGGGCCGGCGGGCAGCTCCGCGACGCCCCAGGCGCGGGCGACCTCGGCGGGCGCGCCCGGGTCGGTGACGGGACGGCCGATCGGCAGCAGCCCGGGCAGCGTCCCGGCCTCGATCGCGCCGCGCTCCCCGGCCCGGCGCGGCACCCACGCCAGCCGGGCGCCGGTGACCTGCGCCAGCCGGACCGCCGAGGTCAGCGCGCCGGGGCTGGCGGCGAGCCGCTCGCCCAGCATGATGACGGCGCCCGGCGTCTCCAGCAGCGTGCGGACGCCGGCGAGCGACGGGTCGCCGATCAGCGAGCCGAGCGTCTCCGACTCCGAGCCGGGCGCCGTCGGCAGCAGCGTCCCGCCGACCTTCGTCAGGCCGCGCGTCGCGAACGGCGCGATCCCGTAGACCTTCAACCCGTTCTTGCGGTGCGCCTTGCGCAGCCGCAGGAACACGATCGGGGACTCCTCCTCCGGCTCGAAGCCGGCGAGGACGACCACGGGCGCCTTCTCCAGGTCGGCGTAGGACACCTCGATCGGGCGGCCCGCGACCGAGGAGGCCAGGAAACGCGACTCCTCGTCCGACAGCGGACGGGCGCGGAAGTCGACGTCGTTGGTGCCGAGCGCGATCCGCGCGAACTTGGCGTAGGCGTAGGCGTCCTCAAGGGTGACCCGGCCGCCGGTCAGCACGCCCGCCGACCCGCGCGCCGCCGTGAGGCCGCGGGCCGCGACGGTCAGCGCCTCCGGCCACGACGCCGTCTCCAGCTCGCCGTTCTCGTTGCGGATCAGCGGGTGGGTGAGGCGCTCCGGGCGCGTCCCGTAGGTGAACGCCCAGCGGCCCTTGTCGCAGTTCCACTCCTCGTTGACCTGCGGGTCGTCCCCGGCCAGCCGGCGGGTGATCTTCCCGCGCCGGTGGTCGGTGCGCAGCGTGCAGCCGGACGCGCAGTGCTCGCAGACGCTCGGCTGCGACACCAGGTCGAACGGCCGGGACCGGAACCGGTACGCGGCGCCGGTCAGCGCCCCGACCGGGCAGATCTGCACCGTGTTGCCGGAGAAGTAGGACTGGAACGGCTTGCCGTCGGCCGCGCCGACCTGCTCCTTGGCGCCGCGCTCGAACAGGTCGATGAACGCGTCGCCGGCGATCTGGTCGGAGAACCGGGTGCAGCGGGCGCACTGGATGCAGCGCTCCCGGTCGAGCAGCACCTGGCTGGACAGCGGGATCGGCTTGGGGAACGTCCGCTTGGTCTCGGTGAACCGGGTCTCGCCGCGCCCGTTGGACATCGCCTGGTTCTGCAGCGGGCACTCGCCGCCCTTGTCGCAGATCGGGCAGTCCAGCGGGTGGTTGATCAGCAGCAGCTCCATCACGCCGTGCTGCGCCTTGTCGGCGACCGGCGAGGTGAGCTGGGTCTTGACGACCATCCCGGGCATCACCGTGGTGGTGCACGACGCCTGCGGCTTCGGCATCCCGCGCCCGTTGCCGGCGTCGGGGATCTCCACCAGGCACTGCCGGCAGGCCCCGACCGGGTCCAGCAGCGGGTGGTCGCAGAACCGGGGGATCTGGATGCCGAGCAGCTCGGCGGCCCGGATGATCAGCGTGCCCTTCGGCACCTCGATCTCGAACCCGTCGATGGTGCACGAGACCATCTCGACGGACTTCTCGACCGCCGACTTGTCGTCGGTGACGGTCACTTGGCACCTCCCCAGAGGGTGGACTTGGCCGGGTCGAACGGGCAGCCGCCCTGCTCGAAGTGCTGGAGGTACTCGTCCCGGAAGAGCTTGATCGACGAGACCACCGGGCTCGTCGCGCCGTCGCCGAGGGCGCAGAAGGAGCGGCCGAGGATGTTGTCGGACAGGTCGAGGAGCGTCTCCAGGTCCTCTTCCTTGCCCTGGCCGGCCTCCAGCCGCTTGAGCATCTGCTTGTACCAGTAGGTGCCCTCGCGGCACGGCGTGCACTTGCCGCACGACTCATGCGCGTAGAACTCCGACCAGCGCAGCACCGCGCGGACGACGCAGGTCGTCTCGTCGAAGATCTGCAGGGCGCGGGTGCCGAGCATCGACCCGGCGGCGCCGACGGACTCGAAGTCCAGCGGGACGTCCAGGTGCTCGTCGGTGAAGATCGGCGTGGACGAGCCGCCGGGCGTCCAGAACTTCAGCCGGTGCCCCTCGCGGATCCCGCCCGCCATGTCGAGCAGTTCCCGCAGCGTGATGCCGAGCGGCGCCTCGTACTGGCCGGGCCGGGTGACGTGCCCCGACAGCGAGAAGATCCCGTAGCCCGCGGACTTCTCCGTGCCCATCGAGGTGAACCAGTCGGCGCCGTTCTCGACGATCGAGGGAACGGACGAGATCGACTCGACGTTGTTGATGACGGTGGGGCCGCCATAAAGGCCCGACACCGCCGGGAAGGGGGGCTTGAGCCTGGGCTGACCGCGGAACCCTTCGAGGGAGTCCAGCAGCGCCGTCTCCTCGCCGCAGATGTAGGCGCCGGCGCCGGTGTGCACGACCACGTCCAGGTCGTAGCCGGAGCCGAGGATGTCCGTGCCGATGTATCCGGCCTCGCGCGCCTCGGCGACCGCCTGCTGCAGCCGGCGGATCACGTGCAGCACTTCACCGCGCACGTAGATGAACGCCTGGTTCGACTTGATGGCGTACGAGCTGATGATGACGCCCTCGATGAGGACGTGCGGGTTCGCCATCATCAGCGGGATGTCCTTGCAGGTCCCCGGCTCGGACTCGTCGGCGTTGACGACGAGGTAGCGCGGGTTCGGGCTCTCGGCGGGCAGGAACCCCCACTTCATGCCGGTGGGGAACCCGGCGCCGCCGCGGCCGCGCAGGCCGGAGTCCTTGACCATCTGGACGATCTCGTCCGGCGCCATCCCGAGCGCCGTGCGCAGCGACCGGTAGCCGCCCTCGCGCTCGTAGCCCGCGAGGGTGAACGAGTCGGCCTGGTCCCAGTTCTTGGTGAGGATCGGGGTGAGCGTTGTCACTTGTTGCGACCCTCCTGGCTGCCCGGCTTCACGTCGCCGCCGATCGGCTTGCCCGGCTCGTTGGGCGGCGGATCGGTGATCTCCTGGGCCTTGACCGGCTCCTCGGGCGACTCGCGGTCGGTGTCGGCGGACGGGGGCTCCCAGCCGCGCTGCTTGGCGAGCTCCAGCCCGCGCAGCGACTCAGGCCCGGCCTGGACGCCCTCGTGGGCGCGGCCGTCGGGGAACCCGGCGAGGACGCGGGACGCGTCCTTCCAGCTGCACAGCTTGTTCGGGCCGCGCGAAGGAAGCACTTCCTTACCTGAGCGCAGGTCGTCGACCAGCCGCTTGGCCTTCTCGGGAGTCATGTTGTCGAAGAACTCCCAGTTGACCATCATCACCGGCGCGAAGTCGCAGGCGGCGTTGCACTCGATCCGCTCCAGGCTGACCTTGCCGTCCGGGGTGGCCTCGTCGTGCCCGACCCCGGTGTGCTCGGTCAGCTCGTTCCAGATCTGGTCGCCGCCCATCACCGCGCACAGCGTGTTGATGCACACGCCCACGTGGAACTCGCCGACCGGCTCGTGCTTGTACTGCGTGTAGAACGTCGACACGCCCGTCACCTGGGCCGGCGTGATGCCGAGCTGCTCGGCGCAGAACTCGATGCCGTCCTGCGAGACGTGCCCCTCCTCCGACTGCACCAGGTGCAGCAGCGGGAGCAGCGCCGACCGCGGCTTCGGATACCGGCCGATGATCTGCTTGGCGTCGCGTTCGAGGCGCTCGCGCACCTCCGGTTCGAACGTCATCGGTCCACTCCCCCCATGACCGGGTCGATGCTGGCCACGGCCGCGATGACGTCGGCGATCATGCCGCCCTCGGCCATCGCCGGCGTGGCCTGCAGGTTGACGAAGGACGGCTCGCGGAAGTGCACGCGGTACGGGCGGGTGCCGCCGTCGCTGACCACGTGCGCGCCGAGCTCGCCGCGCGGCGACTCGATGTGCGAGTACGCCTGCCCCGCCGGCACCCGGAAGCCCTCCGTCACCAGCTTGAAGTGGTGGATCAGGGCCTCCATCGAGGTGCCCATGATGTGCGCGATGTGCCGGGGCGAGTTGCCCATCCCGTCCGCGCCGATCGCCAGCTGCGCCGGCCAGCCGATCTTCTTGTCCTCGATCATGACCGGGCCCTTGACCGACTGCAGCCGCTCCACGCACTGCTCGACGATCTTCAGCGACTCCTCCATCTCGTCCATCCGGACGAGATAGCGGCCGTACACGTCGCAGGTGTCCTGCGTCGCGACCTCGAAGTCGTAGGTCTCGTAGCCGCAGTAGGGCTGCGACTTGCGCAGATCCCACGGCAGGCCGGTCGCGCGGAGCATGGGGCCGGTGATGCCCAGCGACATGCAGCCGGTAAGGTCGAGATACGCGATGTCCCTGGTCCGGGCCAGATAGACGGGGTTGGCGTCCATCAGCTTCCGCAGCGCCTGGATCCGCTTGGGCATCCGGTCGAGATAGTCGCGGATCTTGCTGAGCGCACCGCTCGGCAGGTCCTGGGCAACGCCGCCCGGACGGACATACGCCATGTTCATCCGCAGACCCGTGATCTCCTCGAAGAGGTCAAGGGTGTACTCGCGCTCGATGAACCCGTTCAGCATGACGGTCGTCGCGCCCAGTTCGAGGCCGAACGTGGCGATGGCGACCAGATGGGAGGAGATCCGGTTCAGCTCCATCATCATCACGCGGATGATCTGGGCCCGTTCCGGCACCTGGTCGGTGACGCCCAGCAGCTTCTCCACGCCCAGGCAGTACGCCGTCTCGTTGAAGATCGGCGCGAGGTAGTCCATGCGCGTGCAGAACGTGGTGCCCTGCGTCCAGGTGCGGAACTCCATGTTCTTCTCGATGCCGGTGTGCAGGTAGCCGATGCCCACCCGGCAGTCGTCGACGGTCTCGCCGTCCAGCGTGAGGATCAGCCGCAGGACGCCGTGCGTGGACGGGTGCTGCGGGCCCATGTTGACCACGAGCCGCTCGTCCCCGAGGTCCTCGGCGCCGGCGACGACCTGGTCCCAGTCCTGGCCGTTGACGTCGAACACGCGGCCCTCGGCCGCCTCCTCGGCGGCGTAGGCGTCGTACTCGGTGTACTTCGTTGAGCTCATACGTACGACCGCCTCTCGTCCGGCGGGGGGATCTCCGCGCCTCGGTACTCGACGGGGATGCCGCCGAGCGGGTAGTCCTTGCGCTGCGGATGGCCGACCCAGTCGTCGGGCATCTCGATGCGGGTGAGCGCGGGGTGCCCGTCGTAGACGATCCCGAAGAAGTCGTAGGTCTCGCGCTCGTGCCAGTCGCACGTGGGGTACACCGGCACCAGCGACGGGACGTGCGGGTCGGCGTCCGGGCAGGTCACCTCGAGCCGGACGCGCCGGTTGTGGGTGATCGACAGCAGGTGCACGACCGAGTGCAGCTCGGCGCCCTCGTCCTTCGGGTAGTGCACGCCGGACACGCCGGAGCACAGCTCGAAGCGCAGCGACGGCTCGTCCCGCATGGTCCGCGCGACGTCCAGGAGCCGCTCGCGCCTGACGAAGAAGGTCAGCTCGCCGCGGTGCACGACGACGCGCTCGATCGCGTCGCCGAAGTCGGGCCCCGTTCCCTCCGGGGACGACCCCGGACCCCGCAGTGCCCGCTCCAGCTCGTCGGCGATCTCGTCGAACTCGCCGGCCTCGGCGGCGCCGCCGGGCCCGCCGTAGGGGCGCGGCGCGGTGACCTTCGGGCTCTGCCGGACGACCAGCCCCCCGTATCCGGAGGTGTCGCCGGTCGTCTTGGCGCCGAACATGCCCTGGCGGGCGATCGGCTGCTCGCGGCGCTCCTCCTCGGCCTGCGCGGGCAGCTGGTCGGCGCCCTGCTCGGCCCTCTGCTCAGGATTCTCGGAGCTCATCTAAACCGTTCCTTGTCCCAGCAGCGGCAGCTGGCGGCGCTTCGCCTCTTCCAGCTCGACGATCTGCTTCTTGCGCTGCGGGCCGAGCTTGGTGTTCTGGATCTTGTCGTGCAGCTTGAGGATCGCGTCCAGCAGCATCTCCGGCCGCGGCGGGCAGCCGGGCAGGTAGATGTCCACCGGGACGATGTGGTCGACGCCCTGCACGATCGCGTAGTTGTTGAACATGCCGCCGGACGAGGCGCACACGCCCATCGCGATGACCCACTTGGGCTCGGTCATCTGGTCGTAGATCTGCCGCAGCACCGGGGCCATCTTCTGGCTCACCCGGCCCGCGACGATCATCAGGTCGGCCTGCCGCGGCGTCGCGGAGGCACGCTCCATCCCCCAGCGGGAGAAGTCGTGCCGGGGGTCGCCGGTGGCCATCATCTCGATCGCGCAGCACGCCAGGCCGAACGTCGCCGGCCACACCGAGCTCTTGCGCGCCCAACCGGCGACCTGCTCGACCGTCGTCAGCAGGAACCCGCTCGGAAGTTTCTCCTCTAGACCCATGTCAGTCCCACTCCAGACCGCCGCGCCGCCAGATGTAGGCGTAGGCGACGAGAACGGTGACGATGAAAAGGACCATCTCCACGAGGCCGAACATGCCCATGTGGTCGAAGGCGACGGCCCACGGGTACAGGAAGATGATCTCGATGTCGAAGACGATGAACAGCATCGCCGTCAGGTAGTACTTGACGGGGAACCGCCCGCCGCCGACCGGCTGCGGGGTCGGCTCGATGCCGCACTCGTAGGCGTCCAGCCGCGCGCGGTTCCAGCGCTTGGGGCCGGTGAGCGAGGCCATCGCCACCGAGCCGACGGCGAACAGCGCGGCGAGCACTCCCAGCACGATGATCGGAACATAGAGATCCATGTCTCTACCGCCCCTCCTCGGTACGTACGACGCTGTACGGGACGCGGGGTCCGGGGCCGGACCGGCGCGCCTCGGCGGCGTGACCCTTCACGCGCTCGTGAAAATTCTCACGAGCACGGGTCGCCACCCTAGCCAAGGTGATCAATAGCACTCCCCTCAGGGGGTCGGGTAATGCACTGTAGTCCGCTCACCTGCGGCTTCGCGGGCTTCAGCGATATCTTCGGGAGCTTGCGGGGACCGCTCATGCCGCCGGCGCCGCCTTCTGCATCGCGTTGATGACCCGGTCCATCGCGTCGCCGCCCTTCGGGTCGGTGAGGTTGGCGAGCAGCTTGAGGGTGAACCGCATCAGGGTGGGGTGCGGCAGGCCGTGCGCGGTCAGGAACTTCATGATCCGCGGGTCGCCGATGGCCTGCACGAACACCCGGGCCAGCGTGAAGTAGCCGCCGTGCTCGTCCTTCAGGATGCGCGGGTACTCGTACAGGGTCCGCTCGCGCTGCGCCGGGGTGCGGCGGGCGAGCGCCTGCACCATGATGTCGGCTGCCAGCCGGCCGGACTCCAGCGCGTAGTCGATGCCCTCGCCGTTGAACGGGTTGATCATGCCGCCGGCGTCGCCGACCAGCAGCATCCCGCGGGTGTAGTGCGGCTGCCGGTTGAAGCCCATCGGCAGCGCCGCGCCGCGGATCTTCGAGGTCGCGTGCTCCTCGTCGAACTGCCAGTCCTCCGGCATCTGCGCGCACCAGCGCTTCATCATGCCGCGGTAGTCGACGTTCTGGAACGCCTTGCTGGTGTTGAGCAGGCCGAGCCCGACGTTGGACGTGCCGTCGCCGACGCCGAACACCCAGCCGTAGCCGGGGAGCAGGCGCTCGCCGTCCCACAGTTCGAGCCACGCCTCCATGTACTCGTCGTCGTGGCGCGGCGTCTGGAAGTAGCGCCGGACGGCGACGCCCATCGGACGGTCCTCGCGGCGGCGCAGCCCCATCGCCAGCGACAGCCGGGTCGAGTTGCCGTCGGCCGCGACGACCAGCGGCGCGTGGAACTCGACCTCCTGGCCCTCGTAGGTCGCGGTCACGCCCTTGATGCGGTCGGTGCGGTCGTCGACGATCGGGCCGGTCACGTTGCAGCCCTGCAGCAACTCGGCGCCGGCCTTGGCGGCGTGCTCGGCGAGCAGCTGGTCGAGGTCGGTGCGCTTGCGGACCAGGCCGAAGTCGGGGAAGCTCGCCAGCTCCGGCCAGGGCAGCTCGACCTTGACGCCGCCGCCGTAGATGCGCAGTCCCTTGTTGCGTCCCCAGCCGGGGTCGTTGATGTCGACGCCCATCCCGATGAGCGCGCGGACCGCGCGCGGGGTGAGTCCGTCGCCGCAGATCTTGTCGCGCGGGAAGGTGGCCTTCTCCAGCAGCAGCACGTCCAGCCCGGCCTGCGCGAGCCAGTAGGCGGTCGACGATCCGGCGGGGCCTGCCCCGACGACGATGACGTCCGCGTGTCGGGTGGAGTCGGTCACAGCGTTCCTCTTTAGCTCGTTCGCTTGTGAAGTACTTCACAAGGATCCGGTGGGGAGTCTATTCCTTTATCACGACCGGTGGGTACTTCTGGGCCGGTTCTGTTTTGGACCGGTCCCAAACCCGCCGGGCGGACGATCAGCCGGGGTTGGTCGCATGGTGCATCGCCGCGACTCCGAAGGTGAGGTCGCGCCAGCGCACCTTCGTCCAGCCCGCGTCCTGGACGAGCCGCGCCAGCCCGGCCTGGTCGGGCCAGGCGAGCGTCGACTCGGCGAGGTAGCGGTAGGAGTCGGGGTTGGAGCTGACCCGTGCCAGCAGCGGCAGCCCGTACCTGAGGTGCGTCTTGTGACCGAGCGCCAGCAGCGCGTTCGGAGGGTGACTGACCTCACAGATCAGCAGCCGCCCGCCCGGCTTGGCGACGCGCCGCAGCTCGCGCAGCGCCAGCCCGGTGTCGGCGACGTTGCGCAGCCCGAAGGAGATCGTCACGGCGTCGAAGGAGCCGTCCTTGAACGGCAGCCGCAGCGCGTCGCCCGCCGCGAAGCCCAGCCGCGGGACGCCCGCCTGCCGGCGCACCCCCACCCGGAGCATGCCGAGGGAGAAGTCGCAGGCCACGGTCTGCGCGCCCGCCTCGGCGAACGGCACCGAGGACGTCCCGGTCCCGGCCGCGAGGTCGAGGATCCGCTCGCCCGGCCGCGCGTCCAGCGCCCGGACGGCCTCCCGCCGCCAGCGCCGGTCCTGCCCACCCGTCATCAGCGTGTTCAGCAGGTCGTACCGCTCGGCGGTGCCGTCGAACATCGCCGCCACGTCGGCGGGCTTCTTATCCAAGGAGGCGCGGGTCATGGGGCCAGCCTATTGGTCGCCCCGTCCGCGCCGGCGAGGCGCCCGCGCGGTGCGAGGCTAGGCGTCTTCCTTCGTCTGGGCGCGCTGGAACCTGGCCCGCTGGGAGCTCAGGCCGGACATCACCGCGGCCGACATCCGGTCGCGCTGGCTCGACAGCAGGACGAAGCTGACTATGCCGCTGATCAGCAGCGACAGCAGCAGGAGCAGGAACCCGCGGGCCCCGAACAGCGCGAGCACACCGGCCGTGGCCACGAAGATCGCCAGCCGGGCGGAGGTGTAGAACAGTACGGAACGCATGACCCTTCGAGGGTACCCCCGGCTCTGTCAGCCCAGGGGGGCGACCCCCTGGAACCCCCGTCACGACCGGTGGTCAGCGCATGACGTCGAGGAAGAGGGCGGGATCCACGTTGCCGCCGGAGAGGATGGAGACGTAGGTATCGGCGGGCGGTAGTTCGGCGCGGTGGTAGAGGTAGGCGGCGGTCGCGACGGCGCCGGCGGGTTCGGCGATGAGGCGGGTCTCGCGGGCGAGGCGGCGCATGGTGGCGCGGATCTCGTCCTCGGTGACGGTGACGATGCCGTCGACGTGCGCCTGCATGTGCGCGAACGGCAGGTCCCCGACGCGCTGGACGCGCAGGGCGTCGGCGATGGTGCGGCCGGTCTTCTCGGCGTCCCAGGTGACGGGCCGTCCCTCGCGCATCGAGTCGCGGGCGTCGGCGGCGAGCTCGGGTTCGACGCCGATCACCTTGGCCTCGGGGCGGAGCGCCTTCACGGCGGCGGCGACACCGGAGACCAGGCCGCCGCCGCTGACCGGGACGAGCACGACGTCCACGTCCGGGCGGTCCTGGACGATCTCCAGCCCGGCGGTGCCCTGGCCGGCGATGATCCGGGCGTCGTCGTAGGGCGGGACGAGGGTGAAGCCGTGCGCGGCGGCGAGCTTCGCGGCGGTCTCCTCGCGCGCCTGCGAGGTGGGCTCGACGTAGACGATCTCGGCGCCGAGCGCCATGCAGGCGTCCACCTTCACGCCGGGGGTGGTGTGCGGCATGACGAGGACGGCCGGGATGCCCAGTGCGCGGGCCGTGTAGGCGACGGCCTGCGCGTGGTTGCCGCTGGAGTGCGTGACGACGCCGCGCTCGCGCTGCTCCTCGGGCAGCGAGGAGATGGTGGCGTACGCGCCGCGCAGCTTGAACGCGCCGATCGGCTGCAGGGACTCGGCCTTCACGAGCAGGGACGGCCCGCCGGCGTCGGAACGGTCCGCGGGGAACGGGACGAGCGGCGTGCGCAGGGTGACGCCGACGAGCCGTTCGGCGGCGCGCTCGATCTCCGGCAGCGAAACAAGATCGGACATGGTCACGAGGGTACGAGGTCGGCCGCGGCGGCCGTTCACGCGACTGTCAGGACGGCGTTGCGAGCGTGACACGGCAGGTCAAGTGTGGTGTGCGAGCCCCCGGAGGCCCAGGTGGCGAGCACCGACCGTCATTCGCGCTGCTCGGGTCACTACGCAGCGTGATCTTTTCCGAAAACAAGGGAGAAATCGGTCTTGACCCGCCACACTGTTAAACAGTCCACCCGCGCCGAGAGCGGGACAAAGGGGGAGAGAAAACGTGGAGAGCACGAGCGAGCGCCTGCTGACCCCAGGGGAAGTCGCCGCCCTCTTCCGGGTCGATCCGAAGACGGTCACCCGGTGGGCCGCGGCCGGCCGGATCAGCAGCATCCGGACTCCCGGCGGCCACCGCCGCTTCCGGGAGTCCGAGGTCCACGCGCTGCTGCGCGGCGAGGAGCCGGTCGCCGAGCACTCGGTCCACTGAGCCCGGTCGGAAGGCACTGACCCCGGAGCACCGCCCGGACCGCCGCGCGCTCGCGGCCGGTCCATCAGCCCGGGCGGCCGGGGTCGCGCGATCCGGCACGGCTACTCCTCCGCCTCGCCGGCCCGCCATTCCTCGAACCGGCGCGCCAGCTCGGCGTCCTCGTCCCGCCAGCGGCGCCGCCTGTCCGCAAGCTCCTGCTCGGTCAGCGACTGGCCGAGGAGCCGGTCGTAGTCGGGATCGCCCGGCCCGATCTCCACATAGGCGTCGGCGATGATCCGCCCGCCCCGCTCCCGGTCCGCACGGTCGTCCCCGGCGTCCGGTTCGTCGTCCTCGGGTTCGGCGAGGACGCTGTGCGGCACCCGGAGCGTGCCGTCGGGGAGCCGGATCACGTACATCGTCGATCACCCTCGGAGTCCATCGCCTTCGCCGGCATCACGGTGTCCTAGATGCCGTATCTGCGGTTGAAGAAGAGCATGACTTCCAGCGCCGTCCTGATGTTGCCGGCGAGCATATCCACCAGCGCCGGGCGCTGCCGGGACGAGATCGCCGCGAACGCGTCGGCGAAGAACTCACGCCGTCCGAGCGCGTCGGGCTGCCTGTGGAAATCGCTGGCGAGGTGCGGGCGGCACAGCTCGTACAGCTCCCGGAAGGCGGGGCTGTCGGAGGTCCACCCGCCGGACTCGCCGTCGATGTCGTCCAGCGCGTGCCCGACCTCATGCAGCATCACGTCGGGGGTCGGTGACGGCCGGTCCCCGACGATGATCTTGCGGTCGCCGTAGGCGCCGGCGCAGATGTCCCAGGTGGCGCGGCCGGACGGCAGCGGCCGGTCGCGCAGGTGGCCCATGTCGTCCAGCTGCGGGACGCCGCCGGGCCCGACGTAGATGCCGTCCAGGCCGCCCGCGAGCTTCTCCTTGAGCGGCTCGGGCAGCGACGCGAGGCTGTCGACGGCCCGGATCACCTCGGGGGTCGGCGGGCCCTGCCGCGTGTCCCACTGCCGGTACAGGACGCTCTCCAGCACGCCGCAGTGCCGCCGCCCGTCGGACGCGTGCGGCATGCCCGGCGGGTACGGCTCGGCGCGCAGGGCGTCGTCGAGCTCGAAGTCGCTCCACGCGTAGTCGCCGGGGCGCGGACGGCCCGCGCCGCGCCGCCCGTACCGTCCGGGGCGGGTGTCGGCGGTGTCCGGGCCGTCGGCGCCGGGGGCGAGCGCGAAGTCGTCGTCGCGGCCCGCCTTGCGGAACCGGCCGAACCGGTCGCGGGGCTGGTTGCTGCGCGGCCGCACGTGCCCGGGCTCGGGGCGCTGCCCCGCGTCCGGCGGCGACGGCGCGTACGCGGCGTCGTCCCTGCGGACCGCCGCGCCCCGGGAGGCCTCCCGATTCCTCAGCTCCCGGGGCTTTCGGTGGACGCCTTTGAAGCGCATCAGGCTCCTCTGTCAGCGGGGCCCGCGGTGTCACCGAGCGAGTGGGCCCCCGAGGCAGGGTAAGCCGGAACCCGACACGGCGTCATCCCCGCGAGTCACCCCGAATCGGACGGGCGCGGATGTGCGAGGACCGCGGCGCCCGCCGGAAGCGGTGGCCGCGGTCCCCCGTGACGTACGCGGTTCGCTCAGGCGTAGGAGTGCATGCCCGAGAACATGTAGTTGACGCCGAAGAAGTTGAACAGCAGGCAGCCGAAGCCGACCAGCGACAGGATCGCCGCCTTGCGGCCCTTCCAGCCGGCCGTCGCGCGCGCGTGCAGGTAGGCGGCGTAGACGATCCAGGTGACGAAGGACCAGACCTCCTTGGGGTCCCAGCCCCAGTAGCGGCCCCACGCCTGGTCGGCCCAGATGGCGCCCATGATGATGGCGGCCGTCCAGATCGGGAAGGCGAACATCGTCACCCGCATCGACAGCCGGTCGAGGTCCTCGGCGGACGGGATGCGCGACAGCACGCCGCCGCCGACCCCGGCCTCGCTCGTCTCCGCGCGGGACTTCAGCAGGTACAGGATCGTCGCGGCGCCCGCCACCGTGAACGAGCCGGTGGCGATGATCGCGGCGGTGACGTGGATCGCGATCCAGTAGGAGTTCAGCGCCGGGCTGACCGGGCCCGCCGAGTCGTACAGCCAGATGTTGTCGACGCCGAGCGCGATCACCACGGCGGCCATCACGAACGCGCCGAGGAAGCGCGCCTTGTACCGCAGCGCCACGACCATGAACGCGGTCACGGCGGCGAACGACAGCGCCGTCATGAACTCGTACATGTTGCCCCACGGCCAGCGGTGCACCGCCAGCCCGCGGGTCACCAGGATGCCGAGGTGCGACGCCCAGCCGAGCACGTTCAGCACGATCGCGAGGCGCGCCCAGTCGGTCCGGCTGCCCTGCGGCCCGTCCGCCTCGACGGCCTCCCCGGCGGCGGCTCCGCCGGGGAGGGCGTCCGCCACGGCCTCCTCCGCGCCGGCCGCGCCGACGAGGACCTTGGCCTCGGCCTTCTCGTCGGCGGCCACCGCCGCGGAGCGGCGCCCGAAGCCGAGATCGGCCGCGTAGGCGACCAGCGCGACGATGTACAGCACCACGGTGGTCAGCATGAGCTTGTCGCTCAGGTTCGCGAGGTCGGCGTTGCTCACCTCGGTCACTCCTTCGGTTCGGTTGCCGACCCGGAACCCCGATCGGCGCCGGGTTCCGCTTCGGACCCGTTCTGTTCTGGCTCGGTGCCGTCCCGCCCGGTGCCGCCGTCAGGCTGCGCGGCCTCGTCCGATGCGGTGTCCTGCTCGGCCTCGTCCTGCCGTGATCCGCTCTCGTCCCGCGCAGCGGCGCTCGCGCCGTCCGCGCCGTCCGGGCCGCGCAGGGCGGTCACGATCTCGTCGAACTCCGAGGTCGGGTTCCCGAGCGTGAGCCCGCCGACCTCCACCACCGTACGCCCGCCCTTCCGGGCGCTCGCACGGACCCACACCCTGCGCCGCCGGACGAGGAACGAGGTCGCCACGCCCAGCACCGCGAGCACCGCCGCGATCAGCGCGGGGATGCGCCCGGGGTCGTGGTTGACCGACAGGGTCGCGTACTCGGCCATCCCGTCGAAGGTGATCGAGCCCGCGTTCCCGGGGAGCCTGAACGTCTCCCCCGGCTCCAGCAGCTTCTCCCCGCCCTTGATCGGCTGGAGGGTCTTGCCGATGCCCTCCAGCTTGTACACCGACTGCGGGGTGCCGGAGTCCAGGCCGAGGTCGCCCTTGAACGACGAGAGGGTGATGACCGGGCGCAGCGCGCCGGGGAACGCCGAGACGATCTGCTTGCCGTCCGCGCTGGCGACCGCCGTCGGCCACAGGATCGCGTAGAAGGCGAGCTGGTCGGGCTCGGCGTCCGGGACCTTGATGACGCCCTCGGACGTCAGGTTGCGCGGCTCCATCGCCAGGAACGGGACGGTGTCCTGGAAGGCGACGTTCCCCTTCGCGTCCTTCACGGTGAACTTCGGCGCGTACCCGTGGCCGAGCAGGTACACCTTCGCGCCGCCGACCTTCAGCGGATGGTTGAGCCGCAGGTCGTACTTCTCGTCCTTGCCGGACGGCTGGTCCCGGTAGTGGATCCAGGCGTCGAACGCGGTGGCCTGCCCGCGCTTGTCGCCCTTCACCTCGTACTTCGCCTTGAAGTCGTCCAGGCTGACGGTGAACGGGGCGAGGTCGCCGTCGTCGAACAGCCGGCCCGGGGTGAACTCGTCGTACTGGCCGAGCGAGTTGGCGAACGTCTTGCCCTCGGTGATCAGCACGCTGCCGCGGTAGCCGAACAGGTTGCCCGCGCCGAGCGCGAAGAGCAGCCCGAGCAGCGCCAGGTGGAAGACCAGGTTGCCGGTCTCCCCCAGGTAGCCCTTCTCGGCGGCCGCGGCGCCGTCCGACACGTCCACCCGGAACCGCCGCCCGCGCAGCACCTTGCGCGCCTCGGCGAGGACGTCGTCCGGCGCGTCCCCGGTCTCGTACGTCACCGACTGCGGCAGCCGCTCCAGGTTGCGCGGCGCCGCCGGCGGACGGGCCCGCATCGACTGGAAGTGCTTGACCGCGCGCGGGACGACGCAGCCCGCCAGCGACACGAACAGCAGGATGTAGATCGCCGCGAACCACGGCGCGGCGAACACGTCGAACATCGACAGCTTGTCGAAGACCGGGCCGATCGTCTTGTGGTCGGCGAGGTACGCCTCGACCTTCTCCGGCGCCTGCCCGCGCTGCGGCAGCGCGGACCCGGGCACGGCGCCCAGCGCCACCAGGAACAGCAGGATCAGCGCCGTGCGCATGGTGGTGAGCTGCCGCCAGCCCCACCGCAGCCAGCCCAGCGGGCCGATGCCCCTCGGCCGCGGCACCTCCTCGGGGGCCTGCCGCGCGGCGGGCGCCTGCGTGCCCGTTTCGATGTCCTTGATGTCGCTCATATCAATGCCTCTGCCGATCCGTCGGCATCAGAGAACCGGCTCGAAGCCGCTGATCCACGACTTCAGCTCGATGTTCAGGTCGCCCCACAGGCCGCTCACCAGCAGCACCCCGATGAGGACGAGCATCCCCCCGCCGATCCGCATGACGAGCGGGTAGTGCCGCTTCACCGCCCCGAACGCGCCGAGCGCGCGGCGGTAGGCGACGGCCGTCACCACGAACGGCACGCCGAGGCCGACGCAGTACGCCAGCGACAGCAGCGCGCCGCGGGTGGCGCTCGCCTCGCTGATCGCCAGCGACTGCACGGCGCCGAGCGTCGGCCCGATGCAGGGCGTCCAGCCGAGCGCGAACAGGGCGCCGAGCAGCGGCGCCCCGGCGAGGCCCGCCGATGGCAGCCGGCCCGACTTCATCGTCCGCTGCAGCCCCGGGATCAGGCCCATGAACGCCAGCCCGAAGACGATCGTGACGGCGCCGAGCACCCGGGTGATCTGGTCCTGGTACTCCAGCAGCCACCGGCCGAGCCCGCCGAAGGCCACGCCGTAGCTGACGAACACCACGGTGAAACCGGCGACGAACAGCAGCACGCCGGACAGCAGCCGGCCGCGGCGCTGCTCGGCGAGGTCCGCGCCCGTCATGCCCGTCACGTACGACAGGTAGCCGGGGACGAGCGGCAGCACGCACGGCGACAGGAACGAGACGAGCCCGGCGAGCGCCGCCAGCGGCGCCGCCGCCGCCAGCGACCCGCTCGTCACCGTCTCGTCAACGTTCACCGTGCCGCGCTCATTTTTCCGCGAGCACCTTCGCGACCAGCGAGTTCAGCTTGGAGTAGGTGGTCGCGCCGATGACGCGCGCGGCGATCTTCCCCTGCCGGTCCAGGACGAGGGTGCTCGGGATCGCGCTCGGCGGCACCTCGCGGAACGCGAGCGTGACCTGGCCGTCCCCGTCGAACACGCTCGGGTAGGTGACCTTGAACTTGCGCTCGAACGCCTTGGCGTTGTCCTTGGAGTCCTTGAAGTTGACGCCGAGGAACTCCACGCCCTTGGCCTTGTTCGCGGTGTAGATCTGCTCCAGCGACGGCGCCTCGCCGCGGCAGGGCGCGCACCAGGACGCCCAGAAGTTGACGACCGCGACCTTGCCCTTGAGGGAGTCGAGCTTGAACGACTGCCCGTCGAGCGTCTGCCCGGTGACCTCTTGGAGGCTCTTGCGCTGCCCCGGCTGGTACTGGGTGACGTTGCCGTCGCCCGAGATGAAGCGGTTGTCGTTCCCGTCCGGTCCGCTCTTGGCGGAACCGGTTCCCGCGCAGCCGGCCAGCAGCCCGCAGAGCGCGACGGCAGCGGCGGCGGCGCGCGCGTGGGGGATTCGGGGGCTCAACGGGACCCTCCTACTACTACAGGACGTAGTACACAACTTAGCGGTGCCGTCAGGCACCCGCGACACTGGGGCCCTTCGCGATCCCGCCGGCGGGCTCCTGGTAGCCGACCTCGACGAGCCGGCTGCCCTCGAACGTGAGGCTGGTCACGCTGGCCAGCGCGCACTCCCGCCGGTTCGGGTGGTGCCAGAGCCGGCGGTGCTCGGCGTGCAGCCGCAGGATCCAGATCGGCAGCTGGTGGCTGACGCACACCGCCTCGTGGCCGCGCGCCGCCTCCCGCGCCCGGACGACCGCCGCGCGCATCCGCGCCGCCATCTGCCGGTACGGCTCGCCCCACGACGGCCGGAACGGGTTCACCAGGTAGCGCCAGTGCTCGGGCCGGCGCAGCGAACCGGGCCCCACCCCGAAGGTCAGCCCCTCGAAGTGGTTCTCGGCCTCGATCAGCCGATCGTCCACCGTGACGGGCAGGTCGAACGAGTCGGCCAGCGGCGCGGCGGTCTCCAGGGCCCGCTGCATCGGCGAGGAGAACAGCGCGGTGACGTCCCGGTCGGCGAACCACTTCGCGGCGGCCTTGGCCATGAGGACGCCGTCCTCGCTGAGCCGGTAGCCGGGCAGCCGCCCGTACAGGACGCCTTCGGGATTGTGCACCTCACCGTGCCGCAGCAGGTGAACGATCGTCGTGTCAGTCATGGCCCGATCAGGCTACCCGCGCCGCCCGTCCAGCTCGTCCACGGCCCGCTCCCCGGCGGACCGGACGTACGCGGTGATGCGTGCGGCGACCCGGTCCAGGTCCGGCTTGGTGATCTTCGTGCCGTTCGTCGCCTGGACGAACCAGTAGGTGAGCGCGGCGTCGCACATGTCGGACCGCGCGGCGGGCGCCAGGCAGGTGACGGGCGAAGGCAGCCCGTTGGACCCCATCGTGACGAGGGTCACCATCACGTAGGGCGACGGTGGCGGCGGCTCGGTCGGCTGCTCGGTCGCCAGCGCCAGCCGCAGCGCCGGCGCCCCCGTCGGGACGTCCTGCCGGTCGTGCACGGCGGACGTGCAGGGGCCGAAGTTCCGCTTCGCCTTCGCGGCCTCCGGGGAGTCCGGGAAGTACTTGCAGACCTGGTCGGCGATGTTGCCGATGGATCCCTGCCAGTTCTGCGTTATCCGGAGCTTCTTCGAGTCGCCGATCGTGGTGTATCCGGCGTTCGCGCCCATCGATCCGGAGCATCCGGTCGAGGCCGGGCCGATCAGGTGGCGGCCCTGGCCGAGGCTGTAGACGGCCGCGTCCTTCGGCAGCTTCACCTGCTCCGGGAGGCGGACCTGCGCGGGGCCGGGCGACGACGTGACCTTGTTGCCGAGCCCGTCGGTGACGGGGCAGTCCCGGACGGACGCGACGGCGGCGACGGGCCGGGTGACCGTGGGGCGCGGCGCCGGGTCGTCGCCGGTGAACTGCTGGACGGCGATGGCGCCGGCGCCGACGACCACGGCCGTTCCGGCGGCGGCCGTGGCGATGCCGCCCGCGCTGCCGAAGAACGCCTTGATCGCGCTCGCCCCGCCGGCCTTGGCGGCGGCGCTCTGGGCGACGGCCTGGCCGGCGGCGTGCACGGCGCCCTGCGCGGCGGCGGTGCCGGCCGCCGCGCCCAGGACGGCCCCGGCGGCGAGCGGGAGGAGGGCGGCGAGCGCGGCGACGGACGCGGCGAGCGCCCGGACGCCGCGCGACTCCCAGTCCGGCCCGTACGCCTCCGCGGCGGTCCGCTCCAGGTCGTCGACGAACGCGGCGGCGCTCGGCGGACGGTCGGCGGGGTCCTTCGCCATGCCCCGCGCGGCGAGGGCGCGCAGCGGCTCCGGGACGGCGTCGACCGGGACGGCACCGGCGAGGTGCGCCCGCATCAGCTCGGCGCGGTTCCCGGCGAACGGCCGGTGCCCGCTGACGCACTCGACGAACACGCAGGTCGCGGAGTACACGTCGGACGCGGGCGTGGCGGTGTGCCGGTCCCACTGCTCGGGCGCCATGTAGTACGGGGTTCCGGCGCCGCCGGCCTCCTGCCCGGCCGGGGCCGCGATGCCGAAGTCGACCAGCCGGCTGCGCCCGTCCGCCGGGACGACGACGTTCGCGGGCTTGTAGTCGCGGTGCACGACGCCGAGGGCGTGGGCGGCGGCGAGGCCCAGCAGCGAGCCCTTCAGCACCGACAGCGCCGCCTCGGGGCC
Organism: Actinomadura napierensis; assembly: GCF_039529375.1. Taxonomy (NCBI): domain Bacteria; kingdom Bacillati; phylum Actinomycetota; class Actinomycetes; order Streptosporangiales; family Thermomonosporaceae; genus Actinomadura; species Actinomadura napierensis. The sequence goes on along the minus strand of NZ_BAAAMR010000045.1, from coordinate 24,264 downwards.
GAGCGCCCCGTGCCGGACGAGGAGCTCCTTGAGGGAGACCCCGTCGACGGCCTCCATGATGATCGCGGCGCCGTCGGGGCCCTCCACGAGGCGGAAGAGGCGGGCGACGTGCGGGCTCTCGGCCTGCCCCAGCATCCGTGCCTCGTGGCGGAGCCGCTCCCGCTCGTCCTCGCTCGCGGACGCGTTGAGGTACTTGATCGCGACGGGGGTGCCGGACGGCTCGTGGCGGGCGAGCACGACGCGTCCCTGCGCGCCCGCGCCCAGCTCCCGCACCTCGGCGTATCCCTCGACCCGCCACCCGCTCATCGCGACCTCCTACCAAGATCGCGAAGAAGGTACCGAATCGCGCGCGGTGCGGCGAACCGTCCCGTATGAGGGTGAGGGTGGTCAGGCGGCCCGCTGCGCGGACTCGGGGACGCCGGCGCGCAGCGCGGTCACGGCGGCGCGGATCGCCGGGCGGCGCGCGGCCTCCTCCCGCCAGACCGCGTACACGCGGCGGGTCAGCGGCTCGGCGAGCGGGACGACCGCGACGTCCGGCGGCACGTCGCAGCGGCCGAGGCGGGGCAGGATCGCGTTGCCGAGCCCGCCGGCGACCAGCGCGAGCTGCGTCGCGAACTCGTAGGCCATGTGCTCGATGCGCGGCTCGCTGTCGATGGCGCGCAGGGTGCGCAGGAGCCAGTCGCAGCAGATGCTGTCGGGCACGGAGCTGATCCACGGGTCGCCGGCCAGCTCCTTCAGGTCGACGCTGGTGCGGCCGGCCAGCGGGTGCCCGGCGGGCAGCGCGACGTCGGCGACGTCCTCGCAGATGGCGCCCTTGTGCAGGCCCTCCGGGAGCGGGAGCGGCTCGTTGTTCCAGTCCTGCACGACGGCCATGTCGAGGTCGCCGCGCAGCACCAGCGGCATGCTGTGCAGGGGGTCCTCTTCGCGGACCAAGACGCGCAGGTCGGGATGCTCGGCGCGCAGCAGCCGCAGCGCCTGCGGCATCAGCCCGCGGGCGGCGGTGGGGAACGCGGCGAGCGTCAGCTGCCCGACGACCGACCCGCGGTGCGCCTCCAGGTCGGCCTGGGCCTGCTCGACCAGGGAGAGGATCTTCTCGGCGTGCCCGACCAGCAGCTCGGCGGCGTCGGTGAGCCGGACGCCGCGGCCGTTGCGCTCGAGCAGCTTCTGGCCGGTCTCCCGCTCCAGCTTGGCGAGCTGCTGGGAGACGGCGGAGGTGGTGACGTGCAGGACGTCGGCGGCGGCGCTGACCGAGCCGTAGGTGGCGACGGAGTGCAGGGCCCGCAGCCGTTCGAGATCGAGCATGTAGCAATTCTAAAGCGAGAAGTCGACAGATTCTAGCTTGTCCTAAAATAAGCGGCAGGCGACGATCGGGGCATGAGACCGCGCCACGTCCTGCTGGCCACCCTGATCGCCGCGATCTGGGGATTCAACTTCGTGCCGATCAAGGTGGCGCTGGAGGACTTCCCGCCGCTGCTGCTCGCCGCGCTGCGGTTCACCGCCGCCGCGCTGCCCGCGGTCTTCTTCGTCCGCCGCCCGCCGGTCGCGCTCCGCTGGCTGTGGCTGGTCGGGATCCCGCTGGGCGTCGGGCAGTTCGCGCTGCTGTTCATCGGCATGCGGCTCGGGATGCCCGCCGGGCTGTCGTCGGTGGTGCTCCAGGTCCAGGCGATCTTCACCGCGCTGTTCGCCGGGGTGCTGCTGCGCGAGCGGCTCGACGCCCGGCAGATCGCCGGAATGGCGGTCGCGTTCGCCGGCGTCACCTTGCTGGGGGTGGCACAGGCGGAGGGCGGGAGCCCGGTCGGCGCGTTCCTGCTGTGCCTCGGCGCGGCGGCGAGCTGGGGGCTCGCGAACGTCGCGATGCGGCGGATGAACCAGACCGCGGCCGAGCCCGTCGACGCGTTCGGCTTCATGGTGTGGATGTCGCTCGTCCCGCCCGTCCCGCTGTTCGCCCTCTCGCTGATCTTCGAGGGGCCGGGGGCGGTGCCGGACGCGGCGCACCACCTGTCCGTCGCCGGAGTGGGCTCGCTGGCGTTCATCGCCTACGCGTCCACGCTCGTCGGGTTCGGCGTGTGGGGCTGGCTGATGCGGCGCTACGAGGCCAGCACGGTCGCCATGTACTCGCTGCTCGTCCCGCCGTTCGGCCTCCTGTCGGCCGCGCTGGTCCTCGGCGAGCACGTGGACGGGACGCGCCTCGCCGGGGCCGCGCTCATCATCTTCGGGGTCGCGGCGGGCAGCGTGCGGCTGCCGTCCCGCGCGTCCCGCACGCCCATCCAGGTGGCTCCTCCGGCGGAGCCCGTCCAGACGAGGTGACACCCATGCACGGAATCAACGCGGCCCTGGTGACCCCGTTCACCCGCTCCGGCGAGGTGGACGCCAAGTCCCTCGAACGGCTCGCCGCCCACTGCCTCGGCCACGGCGCCGCCGGGCTCGTCGCGCTCGGCACCACCGGCGAGGCCGCGCTGCTGACCGCCGAGGAGCGGCGGACGGTCCTGGAGGTGTGCCGCGCCGTCTCGATCGAGCACGGGACGCCGCTGATCGTCGGCGCCGGGACGATGGGCACCGCGGACACGATCCGCGAGGCCCGCGAGCACGCCGTCTACGCCGACGCGCTGCTCGTGGTCGTCCCGTACTACCTGCGGCCGTCCGACGACGGCGTCATCGACCACTTCGCGGCGGTCGGCGCCGCCGTGGACGTCCCGCTGATCGCCTACAACGTCCCGTACCGGACGGGGAAGCCGCTGCCCGGGGAGACGCTCGTCCGGCTCCTCGGGCTCGACTGCGTCGCGGGGATCAAGCACTGTGCGGGCGCCATCGACCAGGACACCCTGGAGATGCTGGCCGCGGAGCCGGGCAAGGCGGTCCTGTGCGGCGACGACGCCTACATCTACCCGATGCTGCAGCTCGGCGCGTCCGGTGGCGTCGCCGCGTCCGCGTGCCTGGCCCCGCAGCCCTACGCGGCGATGGCGGAAGCGGCCCGGAACGGCAACGCCGCGCGCGGGCTGGCGCTGCACAACGCGCTCTTCCCGCTGGCGCGGGCGCTGTTCAGCGAGCCGTCCCCGTCCGTGCTGAAGGCGTGCCTGGCCGACATCGGCCTGATCGACGACCCCGCAGTCCGCGCCCCCCTGCACGCACCCCGCCCCGAGTCGGTCGCCGCAGCGCTGCGCGCCTTCCGCGCCCTCACCCTCTGAACGCGTTCACTTGCGGCGAGTCGTCGTTATGGGGCCCGCCATAACGACGACTCGCCGCAACTCAACGAAGGGTCAGGACGCGGCGGCGGCGCGGGCGGCGTGCGGGAGGACGTCCAGGATCCGGCCGATCGCCTCGTCGTCGTGGGCGGCCGACAGGAACCACACCTCGTACGCCGACGCCGGCAGGTGGACGCCGCGGTCGAGCGCGGCGTGGAAGAACGCCCCGTACGCCTTGACGTTCTGGCGCTGCGCGGCGGCGAAGTCGCCGACCGCCCCGTCGGTGAAGAAGATCGAGAACAGGTTGCCGGCGTTCTGCAGCGAGTGCGGGACGCCCTCCTTCGCCAGCGCCTCCGACGCGGCCCGCGACACGGTCCCGGCGGCCCGGTCGATCGCCGCGTACACCTCGTCGGTCGCGCCGCGCAGCGTCGCCAGCCCGGCGGCCGTCGCGAGCGGGTTCCCCGACAGGGTGCCCGCCTGGTAGACGGGTCCGGCGGGCGCGAGCCGGTCCATGACCTCGGCGCGACCGCCGAACGCGGCGGCGGGCAGCCCGCCGCCCATCACCTTGCCGAACGTCACCAGGTCGGCGGCGACGCCCTCGATCCCGAACCAGCCGGACCGCGACGCCCGGAACCCGGTGAGCACCTCGTCCAGCACCAGGAGCGCCCCGTAGCGCTCGCACAGCCGCTTCAGCAGCGCGTTGAAGCCGTTCAGCGGCGGCACGACGCCCATGTTGCACGGCACCGCCTCGGCGATCACGCAGGCGATCTCGTGGCCGTGCTCGTCGAACGCCAGTTCCACGGCCGCGACGTCGTTGTAGGGCAGCACGATCGTGTCCGCGGTCGTCGCGCCGGTCACGCCCGGGGTGTCGGGCAGCGCGAACGTCGCCACGCCCGACCCGGCCGCCGCCAGCAGCGAGTCGACGTGCCCGTGGTAGCAGCCCGCGAACTTCACGATCTTCGGGCGGGAGGTGAAGCCGCGCGCCAGCCGGATCGCCGACATCGTCGCCTCGGTCCCCGAGTTGACCAGCCGGACCTTCTCCACCGGCGTCCGCGCCACGATCTCCTCGGCCAGCTCGACCTCGCCGGGCGTCGGCGCCCCGTACGACGTCCCGCGCCCCGCCGCCTCGCGCACCGCCGCCACCACGTCCGGGTGCGCGTGCCCGAGGATCAGCGGGCCCCACGAGCACACCAGGTCGACGTACTCGTTGCCGTCCACGTCGGTCAGGTAGGGGCCGCGCGCCGACGCGATGAAGCGGGGCGTCCCGCCGACCGCCCCGAAGGCGCGGACCGGCGAGTTCACGCCGCCGGGGACGAGCCCCTCGGCACGCTCGAACAACTGCTGGGAGCGATCGGTTCCAGTCACGTTTCCAGTCTCTCAGTTGCAGTTCGGCGACTGCGCTTGACCTCGCCGGGTACGGGCCGATATTCCACCAAGTACGACATCGGCGCCCGGTCGGGAGGCGCCCGTTATCTTCACCGGCGTCCGCCGTATCGGAGGGATGGCTTTCAACGTGGCTGACGGCTGGACGGTCCCGGGCTTCACCCATGAGCGGGAACTGGGCGACGGCGCCGCGGGCCGGATGGTGCTGGCGGTCGACGACATGACCAGCACGAAGGTCGCGATCAAGTACCTCGCCGGCGGGCTGCGCGCCGACGAGGCCTTCATGGCGCGCTTCCGCGCGTCCGCGCGCACGCTGTCCCAGCTGGAGGACCCGAACGTCGCCGACTTCTACGACTTCGTGGAGGCCCCCGAGGGCGCCGCGGTCGTCATGCAGTACGTCGACGGCGTCGGGCTGCGCCGGGTGCTGGCCGCGCAGGGCCCCACCGGCCCCCTGGCGGCCCTGTCGCTGCTCGGCGGGACGCTGCTCGGGCTGGCCGCCGCGCACGCCCTCGACGTCGTGCACGGCGCCGTCCGCCCGTCCGCCGTCCTGGTGGACGCGGAGGGCAACGCCCGGCTCACCGACTTCGCGACGGCCCCGGCGGGCACCGAGGCGCAGCTCGCCCCCGCCTACGCCGCGCCCGAGCTGTGGGACGGGGCGCCCGCGACCGTCGCGACCGATCTGTACGCGGCCACCGCGATCTTCTTCGAGTGCCTCACCGGGCACCCGCCGTTCGCGGGACGCAACATGGCGCGGCTGCACCGCGAGGCCCCGATCCCCGCCGAGGAGGTCCCCGGGCCGCTGCGGCAGCTGATCGACCAGGGCCTCGCCAAGGACCCGGACCAGCGTCCGAAGTCCGCCGCGGACTACCTCGGCGCCGTCGAGGACGCGGCCGTCTCGGCGTACGGGCCGTCCTGGGAGGCGCAGGGCCGGGGCCGGCTCACCGAGCTGGCGGCGCAGGCCGCGCTGCAGCCCGAGCCGCCCAAGCCCAAGCCGTCCCGCAGCAGCGGCCGCCACCAGGTCATCGCCACGGGGCAGCAGCCGGCGCGCGGCTCCGGTTCGCGGTGGATCGCCGCCGGCGTCGCCGCGGTGGTCGTCGCGGGCGCGGTCGCGGGCGGCGTCGTCTTCATGAACTCCGGCGGCGACGACAACCCGCCGCCGACCCCGTCGCCCGCGCAGAGCAGCACGCCCCAGCCGTCCCTGCCGCCCGGCGGCGTCGACCCGGCGCCGCTCGCCGCGCGCATCACCCAGGCGGCGAACGAGGCGCCCGGCGCCCGGTTCAGCTACCGCCGGACGGGCTGCTGCGGCGCGCCCTCCGCGGCGCAGGGCGACTTCGGGCTGGTCAAGGGCACCGAGCCGGCCTACGCCATGAGGATGTGGGGCACCGGCAAGACCCGCAAGCGGGTGCAGGCCGTGGTCGTCGGCGACCGGGTGTACGTGCGGGCGGGCAAGAAGTGGCGGCCCGCGCCGGTCGGCGCCCGCGGCTACCCGGCGCTGGCCGAGCAGGTGCGGCGCGGCAGCTCGGTGTCCGCGGTGACGTCGCTGCTGGAGGCGTCCGGGCCGCTGAGCAAGGCGGGCGGGGTGTACAAGGGCGAGGCGCCGGTCGCGAAGCTCGCGCAGCGGCCCGGGTCGGGCGCGCTGTACGCGGAGATGGCGCGCGCCACCGGCGTGCAGCAGATCAGCTTCGCGGTCAAGCTGGACGGCTCCTACCGCCCGGTCAAGCTCTGGCTGCGGGCCGGACCGGCGAAGGGCCGCAACCAGATCATCACGACGTCCTACTCCGGCTGGGGCCGCAAGGCGATCAAGGCCCCGCGCTGACCGTCCGCCGCCGGTGCCGCGCCGAGCGCGCGGCCGGCGGCGCGGCACTGAGCGCGGCCGGCGGCGCGGCCGTCAGTCGCAGCTGTCGGCGAGGACTTCCAGGAGCCGCAGCGGGTCGGGCAGCGGCTCGCCCTGCGGCGGCCGCAGCCATCCGGTCTCCTTGCCGGACGCCGGTACCGACGGCGGGGCGACCACGTAGCTGTCGCGGCAGTGCCACCGCATCCCGGGCGTCTCGGTCACGGTCTCCGGCGAGGTGTCGAGGTGGCACGACCACCACTCGTCCTCGTCGGCGGGGGCGCCGCGGGTCGCGACGAAGAACAGGTGCCGCTCGTCCCCCAGGTTCGCGACGGGCCCGACGGGCAGGCCCTCGCGGCCGATCCGGTCGAGCGCCGCGGCGCCCGCGGCGGCCGGGACGTCGAACACGTCGAAGACCCGGCCGGTCGGCAGGATGATGTTGGCCTCCGGGCGCTCCGCCCACCAGCGCCGGATCCGGTCCGGGTCGACGGAGGCCTGGTGCGCCCACGCCGCCGACACCGGATGCGCCGCCGGGTCGGGACAGCCCATCCGGTCGCACGAGCAGGACCGGTCGCCGGCGGCCGGCGGATGCGCCCCCGGAAAGCAGGGCCAGCCCATCGCGGCGTATTCCAGGGCGGCCGCGGCCATCCGGTCCCGCGCCGCCCGTTGCCGCCTGTTCCCCGAGACCGCCAGCATCTCCGCCCCCCAATACCCAAGGTCGAACGTGGGTTCTTGATAGACGATGATGCCCGCGCCCCCGCACGTCAGACACGGCGCCCCCGCCAAAACGGCCCCAAGTGACTACGTCCCCATGATCACTCTGTTGCCCCAGGGGGGCGACCCCCTGGAACCCCTGTCACGACGGACGAGGCGTTTCCCGCTCCGCTGGCGCTCCGCGCGAACACCTCGTCCGTCGGCGGGCATGCCCGCTGCGCTCGCCAGGGCTCGCTCCGCGTACCTGCCCGTGACCGGTGCCGGCGGGGCCGGGGCGGGGGTCAGCGGAGCTTCTTGGCGACCTCCGTGGCCCAGTAGGTGAGGGTGATGTCGGCGCCGGCGCGGCGGATCGACAGCAGCGACTCCATGATCGTGCGGTCGCGGTCGATCCAGCCCTTCTCGGCGGCGGCCTCGATCATCGCGTACTCGCCGCTGACCTGGTAGGCGACGACCGGGACGTCCACGGCGTCGCGGACGCGGCGGACGATGTCGAGGTAGGCGCCCGCGGGCTTCACCATCACCATGTCGGCGCCCTCGTCGAGGTCGAGGAAGACCTCGCGGAGCGACTCGTCGGCGTTGGCCGGGTCCTGCTGATGGGTGGAGCGGTCGCCGAACTGGGGGGCGCACTCGGCGGCGTCGCGGAACGGGCCGTAGTAGGCGGAGGAGTACTTCACCGAGTACCCCATGATCGCGATGTCGCTGTAGCCGGCCTGGTCGAGGGCCTCGCGGATCACGCCGACCTGGCCGTCCATCATCCCGGACGGGCCGAGCACCTGGGACCCGGCGGCGGCCTGCGCGACGGCGATGGACGCGTACCGCTCCAGCGTCGCGTCGTTGTCGATCTCGCCGCCGGCGGTGAGGATGCCGCAGTGCCCGTGGTCGGTGTACTCGTCCAGGCACAGGTCCGTCATGACCACGGTGGCGTCGCCGAGGTCGGACGCCAGGTCGCGCAGGGCCAGCTGGACGATCCCGGCGGGGTCGTCGGCGGCCGAGCCGGTGCCGTCCTTCACCGCGGGGATCCCGAACAGGATGAGCCCGCCGACGCCGGCCTCGGCGGCCTCGTGCGCGGCCTTGCGCAGGCTGTCGCGGGTGTGCTGCACGACGCCCGGCATGGAGGCGACCGGCTGCGGCTCGGTGATGCCCTCCTTGACGAACATCGGCAGCACCAGATCGGCGGGGGCGAGCCGGGTCTCGGCGACCATCCGGCGCAGCGCGGGCGTGCGCCGCAGCCGCCGCGGCCGCGCGACGGGGAACTGAGCAGACATGATCCTTCTTTCCCGGTGCCCGGCGCGCCGGGCACCGGTGAGCAGGCGTTACTTGCGGCGCCGGGCTCCCCGGCGCATCTGGCTGGGCTTGCGCAGCGGATCGCCGGCCTCGACCTGCGCCGCCCGCCGCTTGGCACCGTACTCCGCGAGCGCCTCGGCGAGCGCCGATACCGACGGTTTGTCCGCCATGACGTCGACGCGCAGGCCGTACTCCTCGGCGGTCTTGGCGGTCTGCGGGCCGATCACCGCGATCACCGTGACGTTGTGCGGCTTGCCCGCGATGCCGATCAGGTTCTTCACCGTGGACGAGGAGGTGAACAGCACCGCGTCGAACCCGCCGCCCTTGATCGCCTCGCGGATCGGGGCGGGCGGCGGCGCGGCCCGGACGGTCCGGTAGGCGGTGACGTCCTCGCACTCCCAGCCGAGCTCGGTGAGCTTGGCGATGAGGGTGTCGGTGGCGATGTCGGCGCGCGGCAGCAGCACCCGGTTGATCGGGTCGAGGTCCTCGTCGTAGGGCGGCCACACCTCGGCGAGGCCCTCGCTGGACTGCTGCCCGGACGGGGTCAGGTCGGGGTGGATGCCGAACTCCACCAGCGCGGCGGCGGTCTGCTCGCCGACGGCGGCGACCTTGAGACCGGCGAACGCGCGGGCGTCCAGCCCGTAGGCGACGAACTTCTCCCGGACGGCCTTGACCGCGTTGGTGGAGGTGAACACCACCCACTCGTAGCGGCCGGTGACCAGGCCCTTGACGGCACGGTCCATCTGCTGCGGGGTGCGCGGCGGCTCGACGGAGATCGTCGGGACCTCGTCGGGGACGGCGCCGTACCCGCGGAGCTGGTCCGACAGCGACGCGGCCTGCTCCTTGGTGCGCGGCACCAGCACGCGCCAGCCGAACAGCGCCTTGGTCTCGAACCAGGACAGCTTGTCGCGCCAGGAGACCACGTCCCCCACGATGATCATCGCGGGGGCCTCCATGCCCTTGGTGTCGGAGGCCAGCTTCTGCAGGGTGGAGACGACGGTCTCCTGCTCGGTGGTGGTGCCGAGGCTGGTCATCGCGGCGGGCGTGGAGTCGGCGCGGCCGGCCGCGACCAGGCCCTTGGCGACTTCGGCGACAGCGCCCTCGGCGCCGAAGATGACGAGCGTGGCGTCGGAGCCGGCGAACCGCTCCCAGTCCACGCCGCCGTCGGAGGCGTCGACGAACCGGAACTCGCGGTGCTCGGGGTCGGTCAGCGGGATGCCCGCATAGCCCGGCACACCGGTCACGGCGGACACGCCGGGGACGACCTCGAACGGCACCCCGGCCTTGTGCAGCGCGGCGCCCTCCTTGGCCAGCCCGCAGACGACGCCGGGGTCGCCGGGGAACAGCCGGACGACGCGGCGGCCCGCCTTGGCGGCGCGCGACGCGAGCTTCACCGGGTCGCCCTCGGCGGTGTCGAGGATCTCCACGTCCGCGCGGCAGTGCGCGAGGACGTCGGCGGGGCAGTGCGCACGGCTGACCACGACGGTGTCGGCGCGCTCCAGCTCGGCCGCGGCGCGCAGCGTCAGCAGGCCCGGGTCGCCCGGGCCCATGCCGACGATCGCGACCGTGCCCGGGTCGGCGGTCCGGCTCGGCCGGCCGGCCGTGGTCGATCCGGCGGCGCCCGGGCCGGCGGCCCCCGGGCGGGCGGGGCTCTGGCTAGCGGGGCTCAATCGCGCTCCCCCATCAACTGGTCGGCCCCCTGCGCGAGCAGCCGGTGCGCGAGATCGCGCCCCAGCCGTTCCGCGTCGTCCGGGTGGCCGCTTGCGGACAGCCTGATCTGCCGGCCACCGTCGATCGCGGCGACGGCGGCGGTCAGATGCAGTTCTTGTTCTACTTCGGCAGCGTATGTTCCCACGGGCGCGGAGCAACCGCCCTCCAGGACGGCCAGCACCGTCCGCTCCGCGGTGACGCAGGCCCTGGTCACCGGGTCATCGACCGTTCCAAGCAGGGCGCGCAGGTCCGCCCGGTCGGCGCGGCATTCGAGCGCGAGCGACCCCTGCCCGGGCGCCGGCAGCATCTGGTCCGGGTCGAAGACCTCCGCGACCGCGTCCAGCCGGCCGATCCGGCGCAGGCCCGCGTGCGCGAGCACCACCGCGTCCAGCTCGCCGTCGGCGACCTTGCGCAGCCGGGTGTCGGCGTTGCCGCGGATCGCCACGACGTCCAGGTCCGGGCGCATCGCGCGCAACTGGGCGACGCGGCGCGGCGAACCGGTGCCGACGCGGGCGCCGCGCGGCAGGTCGGCCAGCTTGCAGGGGCCGCACAGCGCGTCGCGCGGGTCGTCGCGCGGCGGGGTCGCGGCGAGCGCGATCCCGTCGGCGGACCCGGTCGGCAGGTCCTTCAGCGAGTGCACGGCGAAGTCCACCTCACCGGCCAGCAGCCTGTCGCGCAGCGCGTTGACGAAGACACCCGTCCCGCCGATCTGGGCGAGCAGCGCCTTGGAGACATCACCTTCGGTCGTTACCCCGACCAGCTCCACGGCATGCCCCGTGCGCTCCGTCAATGCGTCCGCGACCTGCTGCGACTGCGTCATCGCCATCAGGCTCCTGCGGGTGCCGAGCCGCAGCGGGCCCCTGTCGGCGGTACTCAATGCGCTGCTCCACTCACTGCCCTGCTCCCACCGTCGGCGGGGCGGGCGGCCACCCGGTCACCCGCGTTCACGTCTGCTCTCCTTCGCCGCGCGGCGCGCCGTCCCGGGCGCTGACCGCCCGGACGCTCGCCGCCTGCGCGTTCACGGTCCCCGCGCTCACGGCGTCCGCCTTCGCGGTGCCGGTCTTCACGGTGCCCGTCTTCACGCCCGGCGCGGCGTCCGCGGGGCCGCTGCTCACGCAGTCGGCCTCGGCGCAGTCCACCTGCGTCACCCGGGCGACCTCTTCGGCTTTCGCCGCGTCCGCCACCCGCGCCCCGCCGGCGGGCCCGTCCACACCACGGGCCCCTTCCACCACCGTACGTGCGGAACCGCTCCAGGGGGCCGAGGCGCTCCCGGCCGGCGGCTCCGCGTCGTCCGCGTCCGCGCTCATGTCGGCGCGCGCGACCGCCACCGGCGCCTTCGGGTCCAGGTCGAACAGCCGGCGCAGCGCGTCGGCGTAGGAGTCGCCGCCCGGCGCCGCCGCCAGCTCCTTCACCCGGACGGTCGGTGCGTGCAGCAGCTTGTCGGCGACCCGCCGGACGGTCTGCTGGATCTCCCGGACGGCCCGCTCGTCCAGCTCGGGCAGCCGGCCTGCGAGCCGCGTCAGCTCGGACTCCACGACCGCGGCGGCCTTGGTGCGCAGCGCCACCACGGTCGGCGCGACCGCCGCGGCGCGCGCGGCGCTGAGGAACGCCTCGACCTCGTCGCGGACGATCCGCCGGACCGCCTCGACGGCCTCCGGGCCGATCGCCCGGGCCGCCTCCTGCGCGGTGCGCAGCTCGTCCAGCCCGGCGAGCCGCACGCCGGGCAGCGCGCCGACGGCCGGGTCGACGTCGTGCGGGAGCGCGAGGTCCAGGAAGAACCGGTCGCGGCCGTCGGATCCGACGCCCTGCGCGACCACCTGCGCCGCCGTCAGCACCAGGCCCGCCGCGCCCGTGCACGACACCACCAGGTCGGCCTCGGCGAGCGCCGCGTCCAGCGCGGTCAGCTCGACCGCCCGGGCGGGCACGTCCAGCGACTCGGCCAGCCGGACGGCGTTGGCGTGCGTGCGGTTGGCGACCACGACCTCGCGGGCCCCGGCCCGGCTGAGCGTCGCCGCCGCCAGCGAGCTCATCGACCCGGCGCCGACGACCAGCGCCCGGACCCCGTCCAGCGGGCCGAGGTGCCGCGCGGCGACCTCCAGGCCCACGCTGACCAGCGACGCGCCCGCCTGGTCGATGCCGGTCTCGGCGTGCGCGCGCTTGCCGACCCGCAGCGCCTGCTGCAGCACGTCGTGCAGGTCGCGGCCGAGCGTCCCCTCGTCCTGGGCGAGCCGGAACGCCTGGCGGAGCTGGCCGAGGATCTGGCCCTCGCCGACCACCATCGACTCCAGCCCGCACGCCACCGCGAACACGTGCTGGACGGCCCGCTCCTCGTAGTGCACGTACAGGTGCCGCGACAGCTCGTCCAGCGGGACGCCGGAGTGCAGCGCCAGCAGCTCGGAGATCGCCGAGACGCCGCCGTGGAACTTGTCGACGACGGCGTAGATCTCGACCCGGTTGCACGTCGACACGATCGCCGTCTCGGCGACGTTCGCGGACTCGTGCACCGCGTGCAGCAGCTTGGCCAGGTCGTCCCCGGTGACCGCCGTCCGCTCCAGCACGGGTACGGGCGCGCTCCGGTGACTGAGCCCCACCACCAACACACTCATGCTTCAACCGCCTCTACGTACTGCGTGGCGCCGGGAGGGGCGTCGCCGCTCGCCAGGGGGGCGTAGTCGCCGGGCCCCCCGGCCTTGCGCTGTTCGTGGAACGCGAGGATCTGCAGCTCGATGGACAGGTCGACCTTCCGCACGTCCACCCCTTCGGGCACCGACAGCACGACGGGCGCGAAGTTCAGCACGCTCGTCACGCCTGCGGCCACGACGCGGTCGCACACCCCCTGGGCGGCGGCCGCCGGGGTCGCGATCACGGCGATCGAGACGCCGTGATCGGCGATCACGTCCTCGAGCCGGTCGGTGTGCTCCACGGTCATGCCGGAGATCTCCTGGCCGACGATCGCCTCGTCGGCGTCGAGCAGGCCGGCCACCCGGAATCCGCGGGACGCGAATCCGCCATAACCGGCCAATGCACGGCCCAGGTTACCGACACCGATGATGGCGACCACCCAATCCTGGGTGAGGCCAAGCTCACGCGAGATCTGGTAGACGAGGTACTCGACCTCGTAGCCGACGCCCCGGGTGCCGTAGGAGCCCAAGTGGGACAGGTCTTTGCGGAGCTTGGCGGAGTTCACCCCGGCCGCCGCGGCCAGCTCCTCGGACGAGACGGTCGCCACACCCCGTTCCTGCAGGCCGGTGAGGGCTCGCAGGTATACCGGGAGGCGCGCGACGGTGGCTTCGGGAATGCCGCGGTCCGCGCGGTCGCGGTGGTTGCGGTTCTGTCGGGATGTCACGGCCTGCTCTTCGGGGCTCGACGCTGGGGGCGGGGCCCGAGAACCCCTCACCCCGGCTCGTGGCCGGACCGCACGGCCGCGGCCGGACCGCCCCAGGGCTATCCATCAGGTTAAGCCTTTGTGAATACGCGCACAAAGTGCCCCCCGGCCGGCGGGCCGGACGCCCGGTCCGCGGACCGCCGCACAAAGCCCGTCCAGCAGCGCGTTTCGTGACCGTACCGGCGGGCGGACCGCCCGGCGCGCCGCCGTGCGGTGTGACCTACGAGACATTTCCGAGGCCGCGTTCCAGCCCGGCCCCAACATCATTTCCGGACGGGCCCTGATCCGAACCGGATTCTGGACCCCGGTCGGACGCGCGGTCAGGACGCCCGGCGCGCCTCGGCGATCGCGGCGCGGAGCCGGTTCTCGTCGACCCGCCAGAAGTCGTGCTGGACGCCGTTGATCAGCGTCACCGGGATCTGCTCCCAGTACTCCCGCGTGTCCTCCTCGGACCGGGTGATGTCCCGCTCGTCCCACGGCACGTCCAGCTCCGCCGCGACGCGCTCGATGACGGCGCGGGCGTCGTCGCACAGGTGGCAGCCGGGCTTGCCGAGCAGCGTGATGCGGACCTCCGCGTCGGACGGCACGCTCACCTCCCCTGGTGGTCCGGTGCGGGCAGCGGGACCTTGGCCGCGCCGAGCCGCAGCTCGATCACGTTGGTGGCCAGCACGTGCGTGCGGGACTCGGCCATGAACCGCTGCAGGTGCGGCTGCCGGCGGTGCGCGGCGAACGCCGCCTCGTCCCGGAACAGCTGGTAGAAGATCCGCTGGGTGGGGCCGTTCACGACCTCGTGGCAGGTGAAGATCAGCGTGTCCGGCTCGGCGGACCGGGCGGCCCTGACCAGGTCGGCGGCGAGCCGGTCGAAGGCGTCCTCCCGGCCGTCCAGCAGCGTGTAGACGGTGATCTGGCCGCACGCGTCGGGCAGCCCGCCGCCGGAGACTCCGCCGGGAAGGCCGCCAGGGAGGCCGCCGGGGAGACCGCCGGACGGGCCGAGCGCGCCGAGCGGCCCCGCGAGGGCACCGCCGGGAAGCGCGGGCTCGGGGACGGCGGGCGGGCCGTCCACGCTGGTCGGGCCGGCCGGGTCGGGGCCGAACCCGGACGCGTCGAAGGACGCCGGGGCGAAGGCCCCGGGGGCCGCGGGCTCCGCCGGCGGGTCGGGGAAGCGCAGCTCCTCGGCCGCCGCCGGCTCGGGGAAGCGCAGCTCGCCGCGCCGGGGGTCGGCGGGCGGCGTCGGCGCCGGGACGGGCTCGGACCGCGCGGCGTGCACCTGCTCGGGGTACGCCTGCTCCTCGTAGCCGGTGGCGGGCTCGTCGGCGTACTCCTCGCCGTACTCGTCGTAGCCCTCGTCCTCCTCGTACACCGGGATGGTGCGCATCGCGCCGTACCAGACCAGGCCGGCGGCGGCGCCGAGCGCGATCACCGCGAGCGGGGCCGGCAGGAAGCCGCGGGTGCCGCTGACCACCAGCACCCCGGCCAGCGCGACGAGGGCGATCGGGATCAGCAGCTCGCCGGCCTCGCGGTCGCGCTTGCTCGCCAGGTAGGCGGTGACGCCGGTGCAGCCGACCAGCGCGATCACCGCGACCAGGTGCGCACCGTCGATCAGCAGCAGCGGCAGCGCGTCGTAGGTGGCGCTCGGCTTCGGCAGGCTCTTGGACAGCGAACCCTTGAGCGGGTCGACCAGCAGGATGACGATCGCGACGACCGTGTAGGAGATCGTGAACAGCCAGGCGGCGAACCGGACCTGCACGTACCGGGCGATCAGCTCGATCATGCCGAGGGCCAGCCAGACCGGCCCGACGAGCGCGGCGCCGAGCTCCATCACGCGGAAGAACAGGCCGTTGTAGCCGGCCATGAAGCCGATGGCCATGCACAGCAGCGCGAGGGTCAGGCCGACCTGGGTGAACGACCAGGCGATCAGGTAGAGCAGCCGGTCCTTGTAGGCGCGCTGAACGAGCAACCCGGTGGCCGCGAGGGCACCAAGGGTCGCAACGAACGCGATGAGGGCATCGACCATGGCGTCCCCATGGTGCCCGATGGCGGGCGATGAGAGGTAACCGCCCGCCGCGCCGGACGCCCGTCCGGCGGTCCCGCGGGCGGGTTCCGCATCACCGGTCCGGGCGCGCCGGACCCATTGCCTGGCGTACGCATCGGTATCTAGAGTGGCAAATCGCGTCGGAGGTCGCGTACGCCCCGAGGAGAACTGCATGAGCAGCTTGGCCCTCGAAACCCGGGTCGTCCCGTTTCCTCGGCGTTCCCGGGAGTCCGCCTCCGGCACCGACCGCGCCGAGGTGCTCAAGGCGCTGGTCATGCGGGCCCGCGAGGGCGACGCCGAGGCGTTCGGCTCCCTCTACGACCACTACGTCGAGCTCGTCTACCGCTACGTCTACTACCGCGTCGGCGCCCACTCCCTCACCGAGGACATCACCAGCGAGACGTTCCTGCGCGCGCTCCGGCGCATCCGCGACTTCCGCTGGCAGGGCAAGGACTTCGGCGCCTGGCTGGTCACCATCGCCCGCAACCTCGTCGCCGACCACTACAAGTCCGGCCGCTACCGGCTGGAGGTGTGCACGGCCGAACCGGTCGAGCCGGAGCGCCCGCAGGAGGGGCCCGAGCGGGCCGTCCTGGAGGCGATGACGCACCGGACGCTGCTGGCCGCCGTCCGCCGGCTCGGCTCGGAGCAGCAGGAGTGCGTGGTGCTGCGGTTCATGCACGGGCTGTCGGTCGCCGAGACCGCGCTGATCATGGACAAGAAGTCGGGCGCGATCAAGGCGCTGCAGTACCGCGCCGTCCGCTCGCTCGCCCGGATGCTCCCGGACGACCTGCGCCACTAGCCCGTCCCGGCGCTTTATTGGACGCCTTGTCACCGCCCGGCCGTAACCCGCCGGGCCGCCCGGTCGTTCTTGCGGACGTGAGGAACAGGCACGACAAGATCGTCGAGGCGGGGCAGCGGCTGGACGGACTGCGCCTGGCGGGCCTGCGCCCGCCGGAGGCGGGGGCCGCCGAGCCGGGCCCCGACCCGCGCTTCCGCGCGATGCTGCGCGAGCGCCTGGTGACCGCCGCCGGAAGCACCGGCGCCAGTACCGGCACCACCGCCGGGACCGGCGTCCATGCGGCCGACCGCGCGCGCGACCGGCTCAGTGACACCGATCGCAATGAGGCGCGCGACGACGGCCGGAACGCGCAGAGTGATTAGGCTCGGGCGTATGCGGCGATTCTGGCAGCGCGGCAAGCCCGAGGACCACGTGAGCGCCGGGGAGGCGGCCGCGGCGGCGGCGACGCAGCCGAACCCGCTCCCCGACCCGGACCCCGCCGCGGCGGCGTTCTTCGACGTCGACAACACGATGATGCGCGGCGCGTCCATCTACTACTTCGCGCGCGGCCTGGCCGCCCGCAAGCTGTTCACCATGCGCGACCTGGCGATGTTCGCCTGGGGCCAGGCCGCCTTCCGGCTGCGCGGGACCGAGAACTCCGAGCACATCGGCAGCGCGAAGGAGGCCGCGCTGGCGTTCGTCGCCGGGCAGAAGGTCGCCGGGATCGTCCGGCTGTCGGAGGAGATCTACGACGAGGTGATGGCCGACCGGATCTGGCACGGCACCCGCACCCTCGCCCTCCAGCACCTGGACGCGGGCCAGCAGGTGTGGCTGGTCACGGCCACGCCCGTCGAGGTCGCCCGGACGATCGCGCACCGGCTGGGGCTGACCGGCGCGCTCGGCACCGTCGCCGAGACCCGCGACGGCGTCTACACCGGACGGCTCGTCGGGAACCTGCTGCACGGGCCGGCGAAGGCGGAGGCCGTCCGCGCGCTGGCGGCGCGCGAGGGCCTGGACCTGGCCCGCTGCTCGGCCTACAGCGACTCGGTCAACGACCTGCCGATGCTGACGGTGGTGGGCCATCCGCACGCCGTCAACCCCGACGCCGCGCTGCGCGAGCACGCCCGGGAGCACGGCTGGCCGATCCACGACTTCCGCACCGGCCGGAAGGTGACCATGGTCGCGCTGCCGGCCGCCGCGGGCGCGGGCGCCCTGGCCGGCGGCGTCGCCGCCGGCATCGCGCTGCGCCGCCACTACCGGACGAGCTGAAGCGAATGCCCACAACTCGCGACCTATCGCGAGTTGTGGCGGCACGTTCTACTCTGTCCGTGTGAGGACCGCCCGGGTGAAGGTCGAACTGGCGTTGCTGTCGCGGGTCGCCTGCCGCGGACGGGACGTCACCGGCCCCCGGCTGCGCGCCCTGCTCGCGCTGCTGGCGGCCGAACCGCGCACGGGCCTCGGCGTGAACCGGCTGGTCGAGGGCCTCTGGCCGGACGAGCGGCCGGAGAATCCGGGCAAGGCGCTGCAGGTCCTGGTCTCGCGGGCCCGCTCGCAGCTCGGCCCGGACGTCATCGCCAGCACCCCGTCCGGATACCGGCTGGGACTGGACGAGTCGGCGGTCGACGCGTCCGCCGTGCTGGCGAGCGCGTCCGAGAGCGCCCGCCGCGCCCGCGAAGGCGACCACGCCGCCGCGCTCGCGCACGCCGAGGACGGCCTCGCGCTGTTCGACGGACCCCCGGACGCGTCCGGCGACGATCCCCTGTCGCCGCTCTCGCTGTTGCGCGCCGACCGGGCCCGGACCTACGGGGAGCTCGCCCGGAGCCGCGCGCTGGCGCTGTCTCGGATCGGCCGCCGCGCGGAGGCGATCGGCCCGCTCACCGGCCTCGCCGCCGAGCATCCGCACGACGAGGAGATCCTCGCCGAGCTGCTGCGCTGCGAGGCAGCGACCGCCGGGCCGTCGGCCGCGCTGGCCCGCTTCGAGTCCTATCGCCGCGCGCTGCGCGACGAGCTCGGCACCGACCCCGGCCCCGCGCTGCGCGCCGTCCACCAGGACCTGCTGCTCGAAACGGCTCTGGACGGCGCGCCCGCCGTCCGGCGCGGTGTCGCGCACGAGCCCAACCCGCTGCTCGGCCGCGCCGCCGATGTCGCGAACGTCCTCGGCCTGCTGCTCAGCTCGCGCGTCACCTCGATCGTCGGGACAGGCGGCCTCGGCAAGACCCGGCTCGCGCACGCCGTCGCGCGGGACGCCGAGCAGCGGATCGTGCACGTCGTCCCGCTCGCCGGCGTCGCGCCGGACGGCGACGTCGCGGGCGAGGTCGCGTCCGTCCTCGGGGCCGCCGGGACGCGGGGTGCGCACGCCCGGCCGGTCGGCTCCGGCGACCTCGTCGCCGGGATCGCCGACGCGCTCGGCCCCGGCCCGGCGCTGCTCGTCCTGGACAACTGCGAGCACGTCGTGTCCCGCGCCGCCGCGCTGGTCGGCGCGCTGGTCTCGATGAGCCGCGACCTGCGCGTCCTGACCACCGGCCGGGCGCCGCTCGGGCTGTCGTCGGAGTCGGTCTACCCGCTGCCCGAGCTGGACGAGGCGACCGCCGCCGAGCTGTTCGAGCAGCGCGCCCGCGCCGCCCGCCCGAACGCCGACCTGCCCGCCGAGCGGATCCGGGAGCTGTGCCGCCACCTGGACGGCCTGCCGCTCGCGGTGGAACTGGCGGCGGCGCGCGTGCGGATCATGTCGGTGGCGGAGATCGCCCGCCGGCTGGACGACCGGTTCGCGCTGCTGCGCGGCGGCGCCCGCGACGCCCCCGCCCGGCACCGCACGATGCACGCGGTCGTCGACTGGAGCTGGAACCTGCTGGCCCCGCGGTCGCGGGCCGCCATGCGGGCGCTGTCGGTGTTCCCCGGCGGGTTCACCGCCGGCGCCGCCCGCCACCTCGTCGGCGACGACGTGCTGGAGATCCTGGAAGACCTCGCCGACCAGTCGCTGCTCGTCGTGACCGACACCGGCGCCGGCACCCGCTTCCGGATGCTGGAGAGCGTCCGCGAGTTCAGCGCCGCGCACCGTGACGAGGCCGGCGACGGCGAACGCGCCGTCACCGGCCTGCTCGCCTGGGCGCGGGAGTTCGGCACGGAGCACCACGAGCGGCTGTTCGAGGCCGAACCGCTCGAGAGGATCGAGCTCGTCCGGGCCGAGCAGGACAACCTCCAGCAGGCGCTGCGGCACGCGCTCGCCCGCCGCGCCGGACCCTCGGTCGCGGCGGTGACCGCCGTCCTCGGAGCCCTCTGGACGATCGAGTCCAGCTTCACCCGGCTGGCCGCCCTCGCCGGGGAGGCCGCGGGCGCGCTGACCATGTTCCGGCCGGCGCCGGAGGAGGTCGACACCGCACGGGCGGCCCTCGCGCTGTGCGCCATGATCGAGTTGATGCTGAAGGGCCCGCAGGTGACGCGGGCGCTGGTCGTGCTGCGCCGCCTCCCGCCGCCCTCGCCGTCCACGCTGGTCGGCGCCATGGCGATCGTCATCCGGGCCGCGCCGGAGATCCTCGCCGAAGGCTCCTCCGCCCTGGACGAGCTGCGCGCGAGCGACGAACCGCTCCTCGCCGGCATCGCCGACGTCGTCGCCGGATATGTGCTGGAACGGGCCGGCGACCTGCACGGGGCGATCGCCGCCACCGAGGCCATCCTGAAGGCGGCCGAGGCGACGGTCACGCCCTGGGTCGGGCTCGCCGCCCACTCCCGGCTCAGCGAACTGCTCATGCAGGTCGACGAGAACGAACGCGCGCGGACGCACCTGATGGCCGCCTTGCGGCTGATGGAGCGGTACCGGTGGCGGGACATGTTCGGGCTGCACTGGGCGATCGCGGGCGTCAACCTCCACCTCGGCGAGTACGACGAGGCGGAACGCTGGGCCGACCGGTCCCTCGTCTCCGGGCCCGAGGAGTCCTACGGCACCGCCACCTTCGACCTCGGCGGCCGCGCGGAGGTGGCGCTCGGCCGCGGCGACATCGGCACCGGGCTGCGGCTGTGGCGGGAGGCCGTCGACCGGCTGAAGCGCGACGGGGACCCGTCGTCCATCGAGCCGGCCTTCGACCCCTGGACGCTGGAGTCGCACATCGCCGCGGTCGTCGCGCACGCCCGGCACGGCCGGCTCGACCTCGTCGAGGACGTCGCCGCCGCGCTCCCCGCCAAGCTGTCGGCGCTGCTGGCCGATCCGCCGCTGCCCGTCCCGGCGTTCTTCATGGACCTGCCCGTGCAGGGCGGCATCCTGCTGGCCCTCGCGATGGTGGACCTCGCCCGCGGCGGCGACCCGGCGCGCGCCGCCCGCATGATCGCGCTGGCCGAGCGGCTCAACTTCGTCCGGACGTTCCAGCCGACGATGGCACCGGGCGCCGTCCGCCGCGCCGCCCAGGACGCCGACGGGCCGGCGTACGCCGACGCGGTGTCGGAGTACGCCGGCCTCGACCGGGACGGGCTGCGGGCCGCCGCCCGCGAGGCGCTGAACGCCTGGGTCACCGCGACGGATCGCGGTTGAACAGCCACTTCGCCCACAGGTAGCCGACCACCGTGACGCCCACGCACCACGCGACCGAGACCGCCGCGTCGTGCCCCGCGGGCTGGCCCATCAGCATCTTCCGCAGCGCCTCGATCATCGGGGTGAACGGCTGGTATTCGGCGAACCACCGCACCCCGGCCGGCATCGAGTCCGGCGGGACGATCGCGCTGCCGAGGAACGGCAGGAACTGGATGAGCAGCGGCGAGTTGCTCGCCCCCTCCGGACCCTTCGCCAGCAGCCCCAGCGCCACCGCGAACCACGTCAGCGCGAACGTCAGCAGCACCATCAGCCCCGCCGCGCCGAGCCAGCCGCCGAGCCCGGCGTCCGGCCGGTACCCCATCGCGACCGCCGCCAGCACCGACAGCACCAGACTGACCAACGTCTGCATCATGCTGCCGACGACATGCCCGGTGAGCAGCGACGACCGTGCGATCGGCATCGTGCGGAACCGGGTGATGACGCCCTCCGTCATGTCCACCGCCACCGCCACGGAGGGCGACATGCAGCCCGACGCCACCGCCATCAGGATGATCCCGGGCGTCACGTAGTCGATGTAGTCGCCCCCGCCGACGCCCTTGCCGAGCGCCTTGCCGAACACGCCGACGAACAGCAGCAGGAACAGGATCGGCGTGATGATCGAACTCACCGACAGCGCCGGATAGCGCAGCGCGTGCCGCAGATTGCGGCGCAGCATCGTCGCCGAGTCCGCCGTCACCTGGGAGATCGCGGTCATCGCGAGGCCACCTTCCGCTCGTCTGTGTCGTCGGCGGTGTCGCCGGTGAGGGCGAGGAACACGTCGTCCAGATCAGGGGTGTGGACGGAGAACTCCTCCACCTCGATTGCCTCGTCCTCCAGGCGGCCGAGCAGCGCCCGCAACGACCGGACGCCGCCGTCGCTCGGCACCTGCAGCGTCAGCGCCTCGTCGTCGCGCGCCGACACCGGCAACACCCGCGCCGCCGCGTCCAGGCCGTCCGGACCGGCCAGCCGCAGCACCACGTGCCCGCCCGGGACCATCCGCTTGAGCTGCTCGGACGTGCCGTCCGCGACCAGCCGGCCGCCGTTCAGCACGCCGATCCGGTCGGCGAGCCGGTCCGCCTCGTCCAGGTACTGCGTCGTCAGGAAGATCGTCACGCCGCCGGCCACCAGCCCCCGCACCAGGTCCCACGTCGCCCGGCGGCTGCGCGGATCCAGCCCCGTCGTCGGCTCGTCCAGAAAGATGATCTGCGGTTCGCCGACCAGCGTCATCGCGATGTCGAGCTTGCGCCGCATCCCGCCCGAGTACGTGGACGCGAGCTTCCCCGCCGCCTCCACCAGGTCGAACCGCTCCAGCAGCGCGTCCGCCCGCCGCCGCCCCTCCACGCGGCCGAGCCGGTAGAGGTCGGCCATCAGGATCAGGTTCTCGCGACCGGTCAGCAGTCCGTCCACCGCCGAGTACTGGCCGGTCACCCCGATCGCGCGCCGCACCCCGTCCGGATCCCGCGCCACGTCCCGCCCCGCGACCCGCGCCTCGCCGCCGTCCGCGCCGATCAGCGTCGAAAGGATCTGCACCATCGTGGTCTTGCCCGCCCCGTTCGGCCCCAGCAGCGAGAACACCGTCCCCCTGGGCACCTCGAAGTCGAGCCCGTCGAGCACGACCTTCTCCCCGAACGCCTTCCGCAGCCCGACCACCTCGATGGCCGTCTGCACCGGTTTCGTCGTCATGCCGGACACCCTGCGCTGGGTCGCCTTCAGGACGCTTTCACCACGGTTTCAAGCACGGTTTCAGACGCGGTTTCGAGGCGATTCGAGGGCGCCGCTAGTGCTTCGGCGAGCATGCCGATCACGGCCCAGTCGACTCACGGCCCAGTCGACGAGACGCGCCACCTGGATCTCCGTGCAGGCGGCGATCTCCACCAAGGCCCGTGAGGGCGAGATTCTGCTATTTGGGCATTGATAATTCAGGGATGGGGCTTTGGAGGCATGGGTTAAAGGGGCGGTGGGGGCGGCGCTGCGTACGGGGCCGCCCCTCCAAAGTCAAGGGCGCCTTCGGCGTCGCTTCGCGATGGACTTCGTCCACCCTTGACTTTGGAGCCTCTGCGGCCCCTGAGGCAGCGCTTAAGGGGCAGGCTCCGCCTGCCCCGCCTGGTCGCGCCGCCCCCACCGCCCGCCCACGCCCGCGTGCTCAACAATTAACCAAATGGGACAACACCTATCCTCAGAGCAACAGAACACGAACCCTTTCAAGTCGCGATTGTCGGCCACGCAGGGTATGCTTTACCTATGCAATCAGTGACGGTCGACCTTGAGACCGCGTCCACCACACAATTGGTGGACGCGGTCTCAGCGATCGCCACTGAACTCGCCCAGCGAGAAGCTCCGGAATCTGCGGCCGCGTGCCTGGAACTCACCGAGACCCTGGCCGCTGCAGCCGATATGCAGGAAAGCGCACTGGCCGGTTTCATCCGCCGAGTCGACGCCACCGGCGAGCAGAAACGCTGGGGGTTCCCCTCCACCCGGGCATGGCTACGATCCCGGCTCGGCATGCGGGAGAACCGCACCACCGAACGCCTCATCCTCGCCCGCCAGCGGCACCGCCTCCCGCAGGTCGCCGAACGCCTCGCCGCCGGGAAACTGTCGTACGGGTATGCGGCCACGGTCGCGCAGAGTGTGGCGCGGCTGGAGGACACCGACTGCACCCAAGCCGAGACCACCCTGCTGGGTTTCGTCGACCAAGGCTTCTCGGCCGCGAAGGTGGGGGTGTTCGGCCGCCGCATCTGTGATGTGATCGCCGAACGCGACGGCACCGAGACCACCCCCGGTGAGGATGCCAAGCGCGGGTACGCCAAGTCGTGGATCACCAGCACCGGTTCGCTGGACGGCGGCCGCTACATCAAGGGATGGCTGAACGCCGAAGACGCCGCCATCTGGGACGGGACGCTTGCTCCGCTGGCCAAGCCGGCCGGGCCCGATGACCACCGCGACGTCGGCGAGCGGACGGCGGCGGCACTGTCCAGTGTGCTGTCGGGCGGGCACAAGGCCACCAAGGTCACGGTCATCTGCGACCTGGAGACCTTGACGGGCGGCAATGCCCCCGCCCGCCTCACCGACGGCACCCCGATCCCCGCCGCCCAAGCCCGCCGCATCGCCCTGTCGGCCGGAGTCTCACCCCTCCTGCTCGGACGCGGCCACACCCCGCTCTACCTGGGCTATCGGGAGCGGTTTGCCAGCGCCGCCCAACGGCAGGTGCTAGAGACGCTGTACCCGACCTGCGCGGTGCGGGAATGCGAGATCCCCGGGACGCTGTGCGAGGTCGACCACGTCAACGGCTGGGCACTCGGCCACTCACCCACCGACATCGACCAACTTGCCCTCACCTGCGGATGGCACAACCGCTTCAAACACACCAGCCCAGATCAGATCGGGATCACCAAAGACCCCGACGG
>NZ_BAAAMR010000044.1:0-75986 GCF_039529375.1 Actinomadura napierensis | reverse complement strand
CCCCACCGACACCAGCACCTCCTAGCCACCCAAGCACGCGGCGGCCCACCCGGTGAAGGCCGCCGCCACCGCCTGCGCCGCCCTGATCGCGCTCCCGCTCTCCCTCGTGCTGCTCCTGGCCGGGCAACAGGCCCCGGCCGTCGGCGCCGGGTCAGCGGCGGGAGCACCCAGCCGGCTCGCCCGCACCGACATCCCGCCGTCCTACCTGCGCTGGTACCTCGACGCCGCGCAAACCTGCCCTGGTCTGGGCTGGAACGGCCTGGCCGCGGTCGGCAAGGTCGAGTCCGACCACGGCCGCTCCACCGCGCCCGGCATCCACACCGGGCAGAACAGCGTGGGCGCCGGCGGGCCCATGCAGTTCCTCGCCGGCACGTGGGCCACCTACGGGGTCGACGGCGACCACGACGGACACACCGACCGCTACAACCCCGCCGACGCCATCCACGGCGCCGCCCACTACCTGTGCGCCCACCACGCCGGCCAAGGCGGCCTGCACCTCTACCACGCGATCTGGCAGTACAACCACGCCGACTGGTACGTCCACAAAGTCCTCGACCAAGCCGCCGCCTACGCCGCCCCCGTACCCGCCGCCAGCGGAAGCGGCGCCATCGCGGTACGCGCCGCGCTGCACTGGCTCGGCACCCCCTACTCCTGGGGCGGCGGCGGCCCGACAGGCCCGAGTTACGGCATCGCCAAGGCGCCGGCACCAAAGGGTTCGACTGCTCCGGCCTCACCCAATACGCCTGGGCCAAAGCCGGCACCCAACTCCCACGCGTCGCCGCCGCCCAATACAACGCCGGACCCCACATCCTCCGCACCCAGCTACGCCCCGGCGACCTGCTGTTCTTCGCCACCGACACCCGCAACCCAGCGACCATCCACCACGTCGGCCTCTACTACGGCCACGGCCAGATGATCCACGCCCCCCAGACCGGCGACATCGTCCGCATCTCCCAATTCACCGGCAACCCCTACCGCGAACACCAATACATCGGCGCCACCCGCCCCAGCACACCCCGCATCTCGGCCTGACCGGAGGGCCATGCCCACGCTCAACTAGCCGTTCCGCTGTGCCCATCTCAACGTGGCTCACTCCGCATCTAACCCATCACTTGCCTGAACACTCAAGCCAAGCCCACGGAGGTTGCGTTAATGCAGACCATGAAACACGCCGATCTCGCCGAGCTGCCGACCGTCATCGACATCACCACGGCCGCCCGCGCGCTCGGTCTCTCCCGCACATACGCCTATCACCTCGCCAAGCACGGCGACTTCCCGTGCAAGGTCATTCGCATCGGCACTTGTTATCGAGTTCCCACCGCAGCGCTCCGAGCCCTACTCGATGCGGATTAGCTCCTAGGAACCTCCCACTGCCCCTGAAGGCCACTGCCCTGGACCATTTCCGGTCGCGCCAACGCAGCCCAGGGAAGTGGCCTACGGAGGACTTCATTGGCAAGGAGCACGGGTTCTAGGAAATGACCGCAAGGGACCCCCCTGAAGATCGCGGACGGGCCTCGGCCTCCCTGGGGCACCGCAACGTGTTCTCGGTCTAGGCCGGTCACGGGCGAACGGACCACTGGCGGCGGAGAGAGGGGTCTTCAGCCACGACAGCGACGGCGCTGGGCCCCGGGATCACCGGCGCTAACGATCGGAGACTCTGACGGAACCACAACAAGCCCGCCTGAACCGCGCCGGGTTCGGTGGAGGCTCTGATGTGTCCCGAGATCCGTGGTGTCGGGATACCGGAATCTCATGCGAGCAGTTGGGCTGAGTGGGGTCTTTCGTACTCGACTGGGCTGAGCATCCCCAGGGCGCTGTGGCGGCGTCGGCGGTTGTGGAAGATCTCCAGGTACTCGAAGATCGCGTTGGCGAGCTCGATCCGGGTGTGTCAGCGCTGCCGGTTGAGGAGCTCGACCTGCATCCGGCCCCAGAACGACTCGATCACCGCGTTATCGAAGCAGTCTCCGATCGAACCCATCGAGGCGACCAGGCCGGAGGCCTTGGCGCGCTCGGTGAAGGCCCAGGAGGTGAACTGCACCCCGTGATCGGAGTGGATCATGGTGCCGGGTGCGGGTCGGCGGTTCTGGATGGCCGTGCCGAGCGCGTTGGTGACCAGCGTCGAGGTCTGCGCGGAGTCGATCGACCAGCCGACCACCTTGCGGGAGAAGGCGTCCAGCACCATGCAGCAGTACACCTTGCCCTCCCGGGTGGGATGCTCGGTGATCTCGGTAACCCACAGCTCATCCGGCTCGCTGCGGGTGAACTGGCGATCCACCAGGTCGGCCGCGGTCGGCGTCTGGTGGGTCAGGCGCCGCCGCCGGCTGCCGGGAAGACCACGCAGGCCGGCGCGGCGCATCAGCATCTCCACTGCTCCGTGCCCGACGGCGGTGCCCGGGCCGAGGGTGAGCTCGGCGTGCACGCGCTTGCCGCCGTAGGTGCCGCGGGAGTCGGCGTGCACGCGGCGGATCTGCTCGGTGAGCCAGGCGTGCCGGATCGCCCGCGGTGACGGCGGGCGCTTGCGCCACATGTGGAACCCCGACTCCGACACGCACAGCACCCGGCAGCACACCTTGATCGGCAGCCCCTCGCCGGCCATCACCGCGATCACTTCGAACCGTCTTTTGGGGGCACCGCCTGCTTCACCAACTCGATCGCCCGCCGCGTCACTGCCGGCTCGTCCTCCAACTGCGCGATCCGGCGCCGGGCCGCCACCAGCTCGGCCTGGTCGGCCGAGGTCAGCCCCGGCTCCATACCGGCATCGATGCGGTCCTGACGGAGCCATACGTAGATGGTCTGGCTCGGCATCTGCAGGTCCGCAGCCACCTGCCGGACCGGCCGTCCGGCCTTGACCAGGTCCAGCACCTCGCGACGGAACTCGGGGAGATAGCTCCCGGGCATCCTGCGTCTCTCCTCATGATCAAAGACATGAGGATTCCAGTAAGCCGACCTCACCGAACACAGGGCACATCAAGGACTTCACCGAGCCCGGTGGGCTTCAACCTGCGCGGACGAGGTTTTCGGCAACCGCGCCGCCCGGTCCCTTGTACTTCACCGAGGACGGCCGTTCAACGCGGCAGCCGTGTCGGCTCACGGCTCAGCGCCCAAACCGTACGCAAGGCACGGCCGCCGGCTGTTCACCTCCCAGGATCCGAGCGCTGGTCAGGCCCCGGTGTTCGGACGGGGGTGATAACGGCAAAGGGCGCTCCGGTGGGATCGGTCAGTTTCGAGAACCTACCAGGTTGGATGTCGGTGGGCGGGACGCCGACGGCGGCGCCCAGCTCGGTGGCCCTGGCGGCGGTGGCATCGCAGTCGGTCACCCAGAAGCACGGCGTCCACTGCGCCGGGTACTGGCTTGGCCAAGCGTCGTCCATCAGGGCCATGCCGCCGATCGACCAATCATCGACCTTCCAGGTGGTGTAGACCGATCCGGAGTAATCACGGTCAGTAGCACGCCAGCCGAACACCTCGGTGTAGAAGCGGCGTCCCTCGCTGACATCTCGGGCCGCCAGTTCTACCCAGCAAACCGCCGACGGTTGATTGGTGGCGCCGAGGCCCTTGATCAGGCCAGGCTTCGCGATACCGAAATCGACTCCCTGGGAGTCTGCGCACAGTGCCATGTCCGCAAGACCGGCCCAATCAGTCGGCGGAACGAGCTCCTGCCCGCCCTGGGAGACGATGGTGTCGACGGTGCCCTGAAGGTCGTCGACGCGGAAATAGCACGTCCACGACGGCGGCTGCGAGTCGTCGGTGAGCATCTGCATCCCGGCGACCTCCGGACCGTGCACATCGTCCAGAGTGAAGATGTTGTAATCGCCGTAACCAGGCGCAGTCAGGGTGTAGACGGACCAGCCGAACAACTCGCAGTAGAAGCTCTTGGATGTCGCGGCGTCTGGACTTGCCAGATCGACCCAGTGCAACCACCCAGGGCCCTTGGGCATCTCGTGCACAGTCAGTTCCCCTTCACAGCGCATCACCACCAAGCTACGGATGGCTGCGCAATCGCAGCGGATGCGGCAAGGATGAGATCCCTCAAGACCATCTAAACTCGGACCAAGCCCCTAAGCTGGTCGAGGAGGGGACTGCCCGAATGCCTGTGAGTGTGGTGGTGATCGGCTTTCGGTGGAAGGTGGCCCCCCGACCGGACGCTCGGTGACCACACTGGAACCGCCCACCGTAATCGAGCGGTTGTCGAAAGTAGCCGTCGATGTAGGT
Organism: Actinomadura napierensis; assembly: GCF_039529375.1. NCBI lineage: Bacteria > Bacillati > Actinomycetota > Actinomycetes > Streptosporangiales > Thermomonosporaceae > Actinomadura > Actinomadura napierensis. The sequence continues at coordinate 71,774 of NZ_BAAAMR010000044.1, read as the reverse complement.
CAGGACCTCACGGCCGACCACGCGGGGGCTTCCGGTGAAGCCGACGGCCTCTCAGTGGTCAAGCAGGGCGTGTGCGGCCGGGGCCATGTCCGGTGGGGCGCAACACGGTGTCGCCGTGGCGCTGGACCAGCGTTGGCTGACCTTCAGGGCCGGTGAGCGGCGAAAGAGGTCTGCGAGGACCTGCTGCTCCTTGAGGTGGTTCGAAGTCGCGAAGCACTGGGCTTCACGCGTGCGAGACCGCAGGGACTGAGTTCTTGCCTCGGAAATCGCCTCGTCCCCAAAGAGCGCATGCGTGAGTCGGCTGCCGATCGGTTCTGAGGTTGTCGCCCCGTCGGGCCGCTCGGGCTGGCGTGCTCCGCGGCCGAAGTGATGGTCGGGGCTGTTCAGCACTGTCACGGCCCCGATGGCCCTGCAATGTTGTTTCGAGCCTTCGGCGAGGTCGGCTCGGCGTCATGACCCGCGCCATCACAGGCGTCTGGGCTCTTCAGGTGGCCTGGCCGGGCGGACGGCCGTCGGCGCGGAACCGCAGCGTCGGTTCGACGCAGCGGGCTTCGGGGACGGCGTACAGTGCCTCGATACCCGCCTGCTGGAGCGGATAGGAGGCGGCGAGCTCCGCCAGTTCGACCGCCGACAGTGGTAGCCGGGCGCGGGAGAGCAAGAGGCCGACCTCGGCGAGGACGCGAGGGTCAATGGCGGGCGGCAGAGGGGGGAGATCGGTTTCGGTCACGGGGATCCTCCAAAGAGCGCTTGAGCGGCCTGGTCGTGTGAAAGGGGACTCTCGCGGTCAGGGGGTGACCAGCGCGGGGACGCGGCGGTGCCAGTCAGTGACCCGCTGGAAGGCGTCGGCCGCGCCGAGCAGGTCGGCCTCACCGAACGCCGGCCCCGCGAACTGGATCGACAGCGGCAGCCCGGCCGCGGTCGCGCCCATCGGGGCGGCCAGCACGGGGTTGCCGACGCAGTCCCAATAGGTGGTGAAGATCAGCGCGTAGAGCCACTCGTTCTGGATCCGGCCGTCCTTGTCGAAGAGGTCGTCATACCGCGGGGCACCGATGGCGGTGGTGGGGCAGACGATCACATCGACGTCGCCGAACATCCGCGCCACGGCGTCCTGCGTGACCTGCCGGACGCGCTGCGCCTGCACGTGGTCGGCTCCGGTGACCATCGCGCCCAGCGCCAGCATCGTCCGGGTCGAGGCGAAGTAGTCGCCCCATCGACCCACCAGATCGTTGCGGTGGTAGGCGAACGCCTCGGCGCACATCGTCACGGCGTGGGCGGTGGCCATCTCCGTCCAGTAGGGCAGTGCCGCCTCGACTAGCGTCGCGCCGAGGCCGGCCATGACCTCCAGCGCCGTATCGAAGGCGGGTGCGAGAGCCGGGTCGGCCTGTTCGGGGAAGTGGCCTTCACGGACGACGCCGATGCGCATCCCCTCCAGTGTCCCGTCGAATGCCGGCGTGGGAAGCGGCAGGTCGACGCAATCGCGGCCGTCGGCATGCGGTCCGGAGATGACGTCGAGAACGGCGGCGCAGTCACGGGCGCTGCGCGCCAGCGGGCCGGCGTGGTCCAGGCTGTAGCCGAGCGGCACCACACCCGACTTCGGCACCCGGCCGAACGTCGGCATCAGCCCGGTAACCCCGCAGAACGCCGCCGGAATGCCGATGCTGCCCCCGGTGTCGGTGCCGAGCCCCGCGAAGAACAGCCCGGCGGCGATCCCGTTGCCCGTTCCGGAGCTGGAACCCCCGGCCCAGGTCGCGGTGTCCCACGGGTTGCGTGGCATCGGGAACGGCTTCGACGGGTCCGGCATCCTGCACGCGAACTCCAGTGTGGTGGTCTTCCCCGTGATCACCGCACCGGCTTCCTTGAGCCGGGTGACGACCGGTGCGTCCCGGCCGGCCCCCCAATCCGGTCCAGGACGAGACTCTGCACCGTGGTCGGCCCTTCCGCCATCGCGAAGATGTCCTTGACCCCGAAGGGGACCCCCTGCAACCGACCCCGGTCGATGCCTGCGGCCAGTTCCCGGTCAGCGCGTTCGGCCTGCTTCAGGGCGTAATCGTCGAACCGTGCCAGGTATGTGCCGAGTTCGCCGTCATACCGGTCGGCCGCAGCGAGAGCCTCCTCGGTCAACCGGACGCTCGTCACCGCCCCAGAGCGCAGTGCCTCGGCGGCCTCGGTCAGGGTAAGAGGTCTTTCCATGGTTCTCCTTCGAGGAGGGCACGCACGTTCGGCACGGGCTGAATGAACGTCAGGGCCGATGCACGACGACCGGACATCCCAGGGCACTGTCGTCTGGACGGAAAGCGGGCGAGTACCGGCATGCCGCTCGACTTACGCCGATGGCGAGCGCAAGGTCACAGCATCGGATGCCGGTCGGCCTCCGCCAGTTGGCGCGCGGCGCGGTAGTCGGCCTTCCCGTTGGGACCGCGCGGGACGACGTCGACGAAGACGACGCGCTTCGGCGCCTTGTAGCCGGCGAGCCGGCCCTTAACATGCGAGATCACGTCGTTGGGTGCGAGTGACCGTCCTGGCTCAAGGCTGATGATGGCGGCCACGATCTGACCCCACTCCGGGTCGGGGATTCCAACGACCAGAACGTCGCTGACCGCCGCGTGATCGAGGATGACCGCCTCGACCTCTTCGGTGAAGATCTTCTCGCCGCCGGAGTTGATGCAGAGGGAATCCCGGCCCATCAACTGGATGGTGCCGTCTTCGAGCACGATGGCGTGGTCGCCGGGGACCGCCGATGGTACGCCGTCGATCATCGGGAAGGTGCGCTGGGTCTTTTCCGGGTCCTTGTAGTAGCCGAGGGGCAACCTGTCGCTCAGGACGAGCCTGCCGACGACTCCGGACCCTGCGACGACCTTCCTCGTCCAGTACGCGTAGGTTCCTCCCCGGCCTGAACCTGCCGGTGGGTGGGATGTCCTCCTTGGTGGCCACCGACCATCCCATTCCGAAGCCCTCGGATGAGGAGAACCCGTCGAGTATCGAGGCTTGCGGCCAGTGCTCCAGGAGGCTGCGCTTGCTCGCTTCGCTCAGCATGCCGCCCGAGGTGAGGACGTCGCGGATGGACGTGCTGTCCCAGCGCTCGGGATGCTGTTCAAGCATCGCCAGGATCCGGCGAGCGAACACCTCACCGGCGATGGTGAGGCTGGACACCCGGAGGCGGTCGATCAGGTCGAGGAGTTCCGCCGGGTCCAGGCTCGGCTGCACGAGTGACGCGACCGTGCCGCCCTGATGCATCGCGATGACCGCCCCGAACCAGCCGCTACCGTGCATCATCGGGCTGCAGGAGACGTGCACCGGACGAGATCGGGAGAGCGAGGCGCGGATGCTGGCGACCGCGTCGCCAAGGTCGAAAGACACCTCGGCGACATCGTTGACCTGGCGCAGCATGTCCTCTACCCGCCACATGACGCCCTTGGGCATCCCGGTTGTGCCGCCGGTGTAGAGCAGGAACAGGTCCTCGCCGCTACGCCCCCAGGGCGAGCGCACCTGCCCGGCCGCCGAGGCGGCCGCCTGCTCGTAGGGGACGGCCCAGTCCGGGCAGGGTTCCGTCCCGTCGTCGACATGGATGAACCGGCGCAGGCTGGGCGACCTCGGACGGATGCCCTCCATGGTCTCGGTGAAAGAGCCATGGAACACGACGGAGGTCACGTCGGCGTCCTCGAAGAGGTAGCGCAGTTCTTCGTCCCGGTACCGGTAGTTGGTGTTGACCGCCGGAATTCCGATCTTGAAGGCCGCGTGCTGGACCTCCATGTACTCCGGGCTGTTGCGCAGGTACAGCGCGACCCGGTCATCCCTGCTCGCCCGGTCGTCCAGCAGGGCGGCGGCCAGGCCGTTCGAGCGCTCATCGAAGTCGGCCCACGAGAACGCGCGCTCGCCGTGTACCTGGGCGGGAGCGTTCGGGACCTCCTCGGCGATGGTCTCCCACACCGTGGCCAGGTTCCAGTCGAACTCCGACATACTCATCCGTGTTCCTCTTATAGAGCTGGCTTCATTGTTCGAGTTCGCCTGACCGTTCGCGTTGCGGGGTGGGTCGGCGTCGCCCTCGCGGCAGTCCGAGTCTCTGCTGTGCAATGGCCGTGAGCAGTACCTCGGAGGTGCCGCCGTAGATCGTCGCGATCTGCGACTCCCGGTAGAGGTGCTGGAGCTCCCCGCCGGCCGCCGCCCCGGCCACGCCGCGGTTCCGGACCCCCTGGACGCCGGTCGCGTCGAGCAGTGCCCGGCTCTCGCGGATCAGGGCCTCGGTGCCGTAGACCTTGGCCATCGCCCCTTCGACGGCACCCGCCCTGGCGCCGGTCCGTGACCATGAGGCCTGGACACCGAGCAGACGGGAGACTTCGGCCGAGGCGACCGCTCGGCCGATCCGAATCAGGAAACGCGCCTCGCCTCCGAGTTCTTCGTCTTGTCCCCAAGCCACCGCGGCGTTGACGAGCCGACGCAACTGCGCCGCGAACTCGCCGCCGCGCTCGAAGGCGAGGGCGACATTGACGATCTCCCAGCCCTGCCCCACCTCACCGACCCGCGCCTCGTCACCGACGCGGACATCGGAGTAGTAGGTGACGTTGGTCCGCTGGCCGCTCAGCGTGAAGATCGGCGCTACGGAGAAGCCTTCGGAGGCGGTCGGGACCAGGAAGGTCGTGAGGCCCGTGTGCTTCGGGGCGGCCGGGTCGGTGCGCGCGAGGAGGAAGACGTAGTCCGCCCTGTTGCCGAGGGTGGTGAAGATCTTCTGGCCATCGATGGTCCAGCCCTCGCCGTCGCGGGACGCCCGGGTGCGGACCGAGGCCAGGTCCGAGCCCGAGCCGGGTTCGGTATATCCGAGCGCCAGCAACACCTCGCCGCGGCAGATCGGTGCGAGCAACCGCTCCCTCTGCTCCGCGGTGCCGACGCGCCGGATGGCCTCGCCCACGATCTGGGTGATCGCCGAGCCCTCGGTCGGAGCGCCCGCGGAGGCAAGCTCTTCGTAGATGACGTCCGTCTTGTTGCGGTCCCAGCCGCGACCGCCCTCTTCCACCGACCAGTGAGCGCCCACCCACCCCCGCTCGGCGAGTGCCCTGTGAAACTGCTGGTCGTGGTAATCGCCCGTGGACGAGACCCGCTCGCGCACGCCGGAGGACAGGTGGTCGCGAACGAACGCGCGTACCTCCTCCCTGAGGGACTCGGTCTCGCGGTCGGTGGCGAAATCCATCAGTGCATCCTCCTCATGGTCGCGGCGCCGATCGCCTCCCAGATCACTTCTGGGTCCCCGCCCTGTAGTTGAAGCGCCTTGGCTCGGCGAAGGTAAAGCTGGGCGTCGTACTCCAGGGTGTAGCCGTAGCCGCCGTGCACATGGAGGCATGCCTCGGCGGCTCTCACGGCCGTCTCCGCGGCGTGCGCGAAGGCGATGTCCGCCGCGTCACGCCATTCCGCGGCCGTGGTGTCGTGACGCCAGGAGGTCTCCCGCACCAGGAGGCGCGCGCCGTCCACGGCCATCACGATCTGGGCCAGCAAATGCTGGATCGCCTGGAAAGACCCGATCGGGACCCCGAACTGTTCGCGTGCCTTGGCGTAGCGGACCGCTGTCGCGAGCGCCTGTTCGGCCACGCCGACCAGTGTGGCCGCCGTACCAAGGCGCCACCGGCCCAGTGCGATCCGCCACAACCGCCGAGCGTGCTCCCCACGCGCGACGACCGTCCGCTCGATGGCGGCCCCCCTGAGCGGCCGGTCGGCACAGGCCAGGAAGCCGAGATCCCCCTGCGCCTTCGGTGGCGCTCCTCGCGCGAGGACGAGGTGATCAGCGTCGAGCGCGACGACCGCCTGAGCCCCGCCTCCGCCGGGCACGAGGATCACGGAGCCGTCGACCGCGGGGCGCGGGCAGAAGACGATCGGCGCGCCTCCGGCCAGGGCCTCCGACAGCGTCGCGTCCTGGCCGCGGGCATCCGCCAGCAGCATCGCCGCCGTTGCGGCCTCCACCAAGGGAGCGCAGGCCAGGTGCCGTCCGAGGCTCTCGGCCAGAAGACCGAGTTCCAGGACGCCCTTTCCGCTGCCGCCGACGGCTTCGGGGACGGCCACGCCGACCGCGCCCATGGCCGATAGAACTTTCCACAGCGCCGGGTCGTAGCCCGCATCCTCAGCGGCTCGCACGCGCTCGGCGGATGATTCCCGCTCGAGGACCTGCTCAAAGGCAGCCGCTACATCGCGCTGTTCTGGGTTCAGCTCCAGATCCACGCGACCCTCCGATCTCCGCCTCCCACCCTGCCCCGGCAGGTGCATCACCTCTTTATAATCAACCAGATGGTTGGTGACAAGTGTCCGTCGGCGAGATCTTCGCGGCATCGGTCACCTCGGCGAGGAGAGTCCACTTGACGTGGGCCTCGTGGACGCGGCTCCGTCCGGATGCGTCTGGTGCTGTGAGAGCAGACAAAACTCTGCGGCGGGGCCCGGGGTCGGCGGGTCTGAGGGTGGGAGGTTCGGGCATGTCGCACCTCGGCAGTGCGGGAGCCGCTGGTATTTCAACCATCTAGTTGGTAGGTTAAAATCGCGCACGACCGATCGTCTGGACAGGTGGCCATGGATGACGAGTTCGCATCGCTCAAGCGGGAGCTGGAACGGCTGCGTGACCACGAGGAGATCAGGCAGTTGCTCTACCGCTACGCCCGTGGAGTGGACCGCGCCGACCTCGAGCTCCTTCAATCCGTTTATGCGGAAGGCGGTACCGACCACCACGGGCCGTTCGACGGGCCCGGCGTCGACTTCGCGCATGTCGTCGTCGATGGCGCAAGGACCGTGTGGGACGCCGTAGGCAACCACCACATCACCAACCACTACATCGAGCTGGACGGCGACAAGGCCCGGGCCGAGGTCTATTTCCTGGCCTGCCACCCGCACATGGACAACGGCCGTCCCGAGCTCGCGATCATGTCAGGGCGCTACCTCGACGAGCTCGAGAAACGGGATGGAGAGTGGGGAATCGTCCGACGGGTCGTCGTATCCGACTGGACCCGGAACCACTTCGACGGCCCGGAGTGGGAGAAGACGACCGAGCGCGGCGGGTACGTCGGCGGCCGGCGGGGCAAGGCGGATCGCTCCTACGAGTTGTTCGAGTGAGCGCGGCGGCACGCCGAAACCGAGGCCGAGTCGTACGGAGTCCCACCGGCCCGTTCGCTCGGACTCCGAGATCAAAGCAACGCGGAGGGGCACATGGGGCGTCTGGCGGGCAAGGTCGCGTTCATCACCGGAGCGGCGCGAGGGCAGGGACGGGCGGAGGCCGTGCGGTTGGCCGCCGAAGGCGCGGACGTCATCGTGACCGACATCGCGGGGCCGGCGAGCGGGTTCGTCCGCTACGACGCCTCCACACAGGCCGATCTCGACGAGACGGTCAGGCTCGTGGAGGCTCAGGGGCGGCGGGCCGTGGCGCGCAAGGCCGATGTCCGGAACCTGAGTGAGTTGGAGGCTGCGGCTCGGGACGGCCTGGCGGAACTCGGCCGGCTGGACGTGGTGGTGGCCAACGCCGGCATCGTCAACTGTGGGCGTACCTGGGAGTTGGACGAGGAGCAGTGGCAGGACGTCATCGACACCAACCTCACCGGGGTGTGGAAGACGGTCAAGGCCACCGTGCCGACGCTCATCGAGCAGGGCCAGGGCGGTTCGATCATCATCACCAGCTCGGTGGCGGGCCTTAAGGGGCTGCCGTTCCTCGCGCACTACGCCTCGTCCAAGCACGGCGTCGTGGGCCTGGCGAAGGTGCTGGCCAACGAGTTGGGCGAGCACGACATCCGGGTCAACACCGTCCATCCGAACGGTGTCCGGACCGGGATGACCGACGGCTCGATGAGGGAACTGCTGGAGCAGGCCCCGCTGCTGGGCCCCATCTACATGCCGGCGCTGCCCTACGAGATGGTCGAGCCGGAGGACATCGCGAACATCGTGGTGTTCCTGGCGTCCGACGAGGGCAAGTACATCACCGGCGCCCAGTTGCCCGTCGACCTGGGCACCCTCAATCGCTAGCAGGACCAACATATTTGGTCCCCTATGCCTTTGAACAGCAGGAAAGTGCGACATGAGGACGTAATTACGAAGAGCGTTCACTCGTGCATCTGCTGTCACGGTAACTTCACGCCCCTCTTGTCGCCTGAGTCCGTGCCGGGCCGGCGGGGTTCGTCGTGCGGCTTCCGCCCGGCCTGCGAGTGTGCGGGTGGTTCTCGTACCCAACCATTCCTCTGAGAACAGACTGTGGTCGGGCTCTCCTGGAATGGGGTGCGGTGGCGGACGTCCACCACAGGTTCGACCCGCAGTGGGGAGGTCGGCTCGGTCGCGGTAGATCGGTCATCGACTCCTTGACGGTACCAAATCGACCGGTTGGTTGGGTATACTCGCGATGCCTCCTACTTCAGTGATGACAAGGATCGAGACATCGTGCCTGTGGATTTCGAGATGGGACCGGGTGCCGGTTCCCTGCGTGGTGAGCTGCGCCGGCTCGTCGCGGAGCATGTGCCTGCGGATTTCCTGGGCGCCTTCACCGACGACCCCGCGGATCTGGAGATCGCCCAGCGGTTCTGCCGAGTGCTGGCCGAGCGGGACATGTTGTGCCTGGCCTGGCCGGAGGAGTTCGGGGGCCGCGGCGCCTCTGTTTGGGAGCAGACCGTGGTCCGCGAGGAGATGTGGGCGCACCATGAGCCGCGCGGCGCGCAGTACATGGGCGTCAACTGGGTCGGCCCGGCCATCATGAAACATGGGACGCCCGAGCAGCGGAGCCGGCATCTGCCCGCCATCGCGCGCGGCGAGGTGATCTGGTGCCAGGGGTTCAGCGAGCCCGACTCCGGCTCTGATCTGGCCTCGCTGCGCACCGCGGCCCGGCGCGACGGCGACGGCTGGTCGGTCACCGGCCAGAAGATCTGGACCTCCTACGCCCTGATGGCGCAGTGGTGCTTCCTGCTCGCCCGGACCTCAACGGGGGAGAAGAAGCAGCAGGGCCTCACGGTCTTCCTGGTTCCGATGTCCGCACCGGGCATCGAGGTCAGGCCGATCCCGGCGATGCTCGGCCCGCACCACCTGAACGAGGTCTTCTTCGACGGCTTGCGGGTCACCGAGGCCGATGTGCTTGGTGAGGTGGACCAGGGATGGGCGCTCGTGCAGGAGGTGCTCGCGTTCGAACGCGTGGGCATCGCCCGCTACGCCCGCTGCGAGCGGCTGCTGCTCGCGGCGCCGAAGGTCCTCGGCGGGCAGTGGGAGGCCCTTCCAGAGGAACTGCACGTCCGGTGGGCGCGGATGCTCGTGCACTGCCGGCGGGCGCGCATGCTCGCCTACCGCGTCATCGCACTCCAGGATGCGGGCGCGGTCACCCCGGGGGACGCTGCGGCGTACCGGATCGCCGTCACCAGGCTGGACCAGGAGAGCGCCGAGGTGCTGATGGACATCCGCGGCCTCGCGACGCTGTCCGGGGCGGACGGCGACTGGTTCCGCGCCGAGGTGGAAGACCATTGGCGCTATTCGCAGGCATCGACCATTGCGTCGGGCAGCATCGAGATGCAGCGCATCCTGCTGGCGCGTTCGCTGCTGAGGGCGTCATGAACGTCGAACTGAGTGAGGAGGCCCTCGCCTACGGGAGCACGGTGCGGCAGGCGTTCGCGGACGCGGGCGGTGACCGGCTCGTCCGGGACGCCGAGCTCGAGCCGGCCAAGCGCGAGAGCGCGTACGCGCCGGTGCTCGGCGAGGTGGGCGCGTGGGAGCTCGAGCCGCGCGCGGACGGCGATGACCTGGAAGCGGCCGCGGCCGTCTGCCGGGCCTCGGGGTACTGGTGTGCGGCCTACCCCGTGGCCGAACGGCTGGCCCGTCCCGCGGACGGGGAGGTCGACGGCCTGCTCGTGGTGGGGGCACCGGTGCGGGCGGCCGCTGTCGCCGGCCTCGACCTGCGCTGGGCCACGGTGACGGTCGACGGGCAGCGGGGGCTCGTCACCGCCGTCCGGCCGGACGGTCCCCCGCGCACCACATCGTTCGTCGGCGAGCTCGAGATCGCCGCGACCGCCGGGGACGGGGCCGGGGACCTCGCGCTCGGACTCGTCCTCCCGTGCTGGACGCTGCTGGGGATGCTCGACCGCGCGCTCGATCTGGCGCGTGATCACGTGCTGGTCCGCGAGCAGTTCGGTCAGCGGCTGTCGTCGTTCCAGGGAGTGCAGTTCCAGTTCACCGAGGCCGAGGTGGAGCGCGCCGGCCTGGAGATGCTCGGCAAGTACGCGCTGTGGTCCGTCCGCACCCGCCGGCCGTCCGCGGTCGCCGACGCGCTCGCGTTGCGGCTGGCGGCGATCGAGGCGGCGGAGGTGGTCTTCCGGGTCGCTCACCAGCTGCACGGCGCGATCGGGTTCTGCGATGAGACGCAGCTGTCGTGGCTGTCGCGCTACAGCCAGCCGTTGCGGAGGCTGCCGCTCGGCCTGTCGGCGACACGGTCCGCACTGGTGAAGAACATCGGCCGGCAGGGACTCCCGGGCCTGTTCCATGAGTGACCGTTACGATCTCCCGGCCGAGCTCACGGTCACCCGCGACGGGCCGGTTCGAATCGTGACGCTCAACCGGCCGGAGCAGCTGAACACGATCGACGAACGGTTGCACCGTGCCCTGGCCGACGTCTGGCGGCGGCTGTCCGCCGACAGGGAGGCGGCCGCCGTGGTGCTCACCGGGGCGGGCCGCGCGTTCAGCGCGGGCGGCGACCTGGAGTGGATCTCGTCCTTCCTGGACGACCCGGTGGCCCGCGATGAGAGCCTGCGCGAGGGCGCACAGATCATCGAGGAGCTGCTCCGTTTCCCGCTGCCGCTGATCACCGCGGTGAACGGTCCGGCCGTCGGACTGGGCTGCAGCGTCGCGGTGCTCAGCGACATCGTGCTGATCTCCGATCGCGCGTTCCTGGCCGATCCGCACGTCTCGGTCGGACTCGTCGCCGGGGACGGCGGTGCGGCGTTCTGGCCGCTGCTCACGCCGATCCTCCGCTCGCGCGAGTACCTCTATACCGGTGACCGGATACCGGCGCAGCTGGCGGTCGAGTTGGGGCTCGCCTCCCGGATGGTGACCGCCGACGAGCTGCTGTCATCGGCGCTCGAACTGGCGCACCGATTGGCGAGGCAACCGGCGCAAGCGCTTCGTGACACCAAGCGGGTCGCGGGGATGCACCTGGCCCAAGCCCTGTCGGGCGCGATGCAGGCGGGCTTCGCCGCCGAACGGCAGACCATGATGAGCGCCGAGCATCGCAGGCGGGTCCTGGCATTGCGGAAAGGAGCGGGAGCGAACTGATGCCGACCCCTGAGACAGATCTCGACGACTTCCGATCAGCTGTTCAGGAATGGTGCCGTCAGCACGTCCCGGCCGGCTGGCGGAAGGCGCAGACCGGCGTGCCGGACGAGGAGTACATCGCCTTCCAGCAGTGGTGGTTCGCGCAACTGCGCGAAGCCGGTTACGCCGTGCCGCACTGGCCGGCGCGGTGGGGCGGCGGTATGCCGCTCGCGCAGCAGGCCGTGCTCTACCAGGAGCTCGCCGCACATGATGCGCCCCGGCTCGTGCTGGCGTTCGTCGCGATCCACCACGCGGCGGCCACACTGCTGGAGGCCGGGACCGAGGAGCAGCGCGCCCGGCACCTGCCGGCCATCCTCGACGGCGAGATCTGGGCGCAGGGCTTCTCCGAACCCGAGGCCGGGTCGGACCTGGCCTCGCTGCGCACCACCGCCCGGCCCGACGGCGACCGCTACATCGTCACCGGTCAGAAACTGTGGGCCAGCGGCGCCGCCTACGCAGACTGGTGCCTGCTGCTCGCCCGCACCGATCCGGCCGCGCGCAAGAGGGACGGCATCTCCTATTTCCTGCTCGACATGCGCACGCCCGGCATCGATGTCCGCCCGATCCAGAACGCGGTCGGCGAGTCCCACTTCTGCGAGATCTTCCTCAACGACGTCGCCGTCCCCGCGGCGAACCTCGTGGGAGCGGAGAACACCGGCTGGCGGGTCGCGCAGGCGACGCTCGGCGCCGAGCGCGGGCTGACCATGCTCGAACTCGCCGAGCGGTTGGGCAACGCGGGGTTCCGGTGGCTGGTCGAGGCGTGCGAGCGGCTCGGCCTGCTCACCGACTCGCTGACCGCCGACCGGCTCGCCGGATTCGAGACCGAGCTCACCGGATTGCGCGCCCTGTGTCGGAACCTGGTCGAGCGGCATGAGAGCGGACGTGCGGGCCCGGCCGACGCCTCGATCGTCAAGCTGTACTACAGCGAACTGCTGCAGCGGATGACCGGGTTCGGCGCGGAGATCACCGGCCTGCCCGCGCACGCGCTGCTGCACAAGCCGGCGTCGAGCGGATGGGAGTCCGGTGCCTGGATGCTCGACTACATCGGCTCGTGGGAGTGGACGATTCCCGGCGGAACGAGCGAGATCCAGCGGAACATCATCGCCGAGCGCGGACTCGGCCTGCCGAGGGAGGCGTCGGCATGACGGCCGATTTCGCCGATGAGCCGACCGAGATCCGCGCCGAGCTGCGCGCGGTGGCCCGTGCCGTGCTCGGTAAGGCAGAGCGCGGGGCCGCGGCGGACTGGCCGGTCCTCGCCGCATCGGGGTGGCTGGGCCTCGAGGCGCCGGGCGCGCTCGGCGGCGCGGACGCGACGTTCGCCGAGGTCGGGATCATCGCCGAGGAACTGGGCAGGGCGATCACCCGTGCGCCGTATCTGGGCGCGATCGTGCTCGGCGTCGGTGCCCTGTGCGCGGTCGCGCCCTGCGACGGCCGGGACGACCTGCTCGCCGAGGCGTCGGCGGGCGAAGCCGTTCCGGTGGCGGTGCTCACGGAGGATGCGGCCTTCCGCCTCGAGCGCGGGCCGGACGGACGAGTGCGGCTGTTCGGCCGTGCGTCCTTCGTCCCGGACGCGGCGGAGGCCTCGCGGCTGCTGGTCGCGGCCCGGCGGGACGGGCGGGGTGAGCCGGTGATCGCTGCCGTCGGCCCGGAAGCCGCCGGGATCACGGTCACGCCCAGGGCGGTACTGGACGAGACGCGCGGTCTCGCCGACGTCGACGCCGACGGCACCGAGGTGCCGTCGCAGGCAGTCTGGCCGTTCACCAGTGACCCGCACGCCGCCGTGCAGCGGCTCCTTGACCGCGCCGCGGTGGCGCTCGCCTGCGACAGCCTCGGCGTCGCGGCGGCGATGCTCGAGGCCACGGTCTCCTACACCCAGGTCAGGCACCAGTTCGGCCGTCCCATCGGCTCGTTCCAGGCCGTCAAGCACGCCTGCGCGGACATGTTCGTCCAGACCACCGTGGCCCGCGAACTGGTCGCCGCCGCGGTGACCGCTCTTGAGGAGCCCCGGGCGGTGGACGTGCGCGCGGCCGCGTCGATGGCGAAGTCCTACGCGTGCGCCGCGGCGGTCGACATCGCAGGTAAGGCGATGCAACTGCACGGCGGAGTCGGGTACGCGCGGGAGAGCGGCATTCACGCCTATCTGAAGCGAGCCGCGCTGAACCGCGACCTGTTCGGCTCACCGGGCGCCCATCGCGCGCGGCTGGCCGAGCGGTACCGATCGTGAGCACCCCGACTCCGAACGAATGGCCGGAGATAGCTGACGGGATCGGTTCCGAGCAGGGAAGCGGGCCGCCGACCCGTGCGGGAGCAGGACACGGGCATCTCGGTGCCCGGTGAGAGGAGACCCAGTGAGAACGGCCCTGACCGACACCGACCTGACCGAGGACGAGGCGTTGCTGGCCGAGTCGGTGCGCGCCTACTTCGACGACTTCGTCGACAACACCTACCTGAACCGCCAAGAGGAGTCCGACGACGGCTACGACCAAGGGCGCTGGAAGCAACTGCGCGACCTCGGCTGGACGGGCGTCAACCTCCCGGAGCGTGTCGGTGGCGGTGGCGGAACGCTCGCCGACGCGGGAATCGTCGCCCGCGAGTGCGGCCGTGCCGCCTTCGCCTCGCCCGCTCTTCAGACCGCTCGGACCGCGGTCGCCCTGCTCGGCCTCGACCAAGGCGATCGCTTCGACGATGTGCTCGCCCGCGTCGCTCAAGGCGCACCCGCAGCGCTGGTCGCGCCGCCGGAGCGCACTCTGCACGCGGTGGCGGCAGGCGGCGGTTACCGGATCTCCGGCGAGCCGACCATCGTCGAGTGGCTCGACCAGAGCGAGGACGTCGTCCTTCTCATGCCCCTCCTGGAGGCGGGCACGTGGTTGTGCGCCGTCGTGGACCGCGGCTGCCTGGACGGCCGGAGCACCTCCGTGCCGAGCATCGACAACGAGCGCATGGCCCGCCTCGACCTGGACGGCTTCGAGTTCGCGCCCGGCTCCGCCCGGTTCATCGAGGTACCGTCGGCCGCGGCCGAGAACGCCCTCGCCCGCGCGAACCTCCTGCGGGCGAGTTCGATGGTGGGCGGTTGCGAAGCGGTGCTGGAGCGCACGGTGTCCTACTCCCTCGAACGCGCCCAGTTCGGCCAGGTGATCGGCGCGTTCCAGGCGGTGCGCCACCACGTGGCGCGGATCGCCATCGCGGCCGACGCCGCGCGGCTGGCGTGCAACGAAGCACTGGCCCGCGCGGACATGGGGGAGGACACGACCGCGATCGGGGCCGTGGCCCTGTTCGCCGCCGGCCGCTCCTACACGAGCGCCGTGCTGACCGCCGCGCAAGTCCACGGCGGTGTCGGCACCACGATCGAGCATGTGCTCCACCACCACTTCCGGCGCGCGAAGGCCATGCAGCTGCGCTCCGGGAAGCCGGCCGCCCGGCTCAGGGAGATCCACCGGGCCCTGGTGGTGCGCCACGAGGGCAGCCTGTGGTGACCGCGCCGCACCGGCCCGCCGGACCGTGTACGAGGAGGAGCGATGGGGCGTGAGCGCAACAGGGTCGCCGTGGTCACCGGCGGCGGCCGCGGGCTCGGCCGTGCCATCGCGCTTCGGCTGGCCGCGGACGGCGCTGACGTGGCGGTTCTCGCCCGCTCGCTCGACGAAGTGGAGGCCGTCGCGGACGAGGTGCGGTCGTGCGGTGTACGGGCGCTCGCGCTGCGGACCGACGTCACCTCGACGCAGGACGTTCAGGAGGCCCGCGAAGAGATCGAGGGGCGGCTCGGAGCGGTCGGCGTCATCGTCAACAACGCCGGGACCGTGCTCTATAAGCCCTTCGTTCCGCTGCCCGGCAAGCAGGCCCCGCCGCCCGGCTGGGAGCAGCCGATCACCGACCAGGAATGGGACGACATCCTCGGTGTCCATCTCGGAGGCGCCATCCGGTTGCTGCGCGCCTTCGGTCCCGGGATGCTCGAGCGCCGCCATGGGCGCGTTGTGAACATCGCCTCCAACGTCGTGCGGCGCACTGTTCCGTACACCATCGCCTATGACACGGCCAAAGGCGGTCTCGTGCAGTTGACCCGCTCACTGGCGCGCGAGTGGGGCCGCTACGGGGTCACGGTGAACGCGGTGGCGGCCGGCCACTTCGAGACGGCGATGAGCAAGCCCCAGTTCGAGGATCAGGAGACACTGAAGGCGATGCTCCGCCGGGTGCCCGTCGGCCGTGCCGGCGCGCTGGAGGAGCTCGCCGCGCTCGTGGCGTTCCTTGCCGGCGACGCCGGCGGCTTCATCACCGGCGAGACCGTCGGCATCGACGGCGGCGAGACGCTCTGACCAAACGGCCGCCGCCCGCCCGGCGCCCGGTGGCGCCGCTCAGGATGGCCGGCCCGCCGCCGGGCTCCGAGGGCGACCGCGCTCTCCCCCTGTGATTCGAATAACCATCCTTCTAGGTGAATACCTGCCGAGCGGTCAGGAGTGCTCAGGATGAGCGGCCCTGGACTCATAAGCAGCAGGTGAGCGGCCATTCTTCGGAAGAGGTTGACTCGGTTCCCAGGGTTGCCTACATTACCAACCAGACGGTTGAGTACGAATGATCGGAGAGCGTAGATGAAAGACTGGCCGTACGACGTCTTCCCGACCGGCTGGTACCAGATCGGGTACTCGGCCGAGCTCGCCGCGGGCGATGTTCGCCCGGTGAAGTACTTCGACCGGGAGCTCGTGCTGTTCCGTACGCAGGAAGGCGAGGTGGCACTGCTCGACGCCTACTGCGCCCACCTCGGAGCGCACCTGGGGTACGGCGGCAAGGTGAAGGGTGAGTGCATCGAGTGCCCCTTCCATGGCTGGTTGTGGACGCATGAGGGCTCCCTGGCGGAGATTCCCTACGCGCCGGGCGAGGCGCGCCGCGTCAAGCTCGGCGCGTGGCAGACGCGGGAGATCGACGGTCTCATCCTCGTCTGGTACGACTCGTTCGGCCGCGACCCGTGGTGGGAGTGGCCCGGTATCCGGGAGTTCAAGGACACCGCCGGCTGCTACCCGATCTACCCGCAGGGCGCCGACCACATCGGCATCAGGAAGATCATCCCGCAGTCCCCGGTCGAGAACACCCCGGACTACTACCACTTCATGTGGGTCCACGGTGCCGGCCAGCCGGGCAAGCCGCTGCTGTGGAAGGAGGACGGCCACTTCCTGCACACCCGCATCGGGTTCGTGTTCGGGCACGGCAAGAAGTCGACCTGGCTGACTCCCGACGGCCCGGTCACCGGCGAGATCGAGACCGAGGCGTGGGGCCTCGGCCTGTCGAACGCCCGGTTCGTGCTCAACGGCTTCGTGACGTCGCAGCTCACCGCCGCAACGCCGGTCGACCGGGAGCACTCGCAGCTCTTCGACACGATCACCTGCACCCGGGAGCCGGGCAGCGACGATCCGGAACCGACCGGCACGGCGGCCCGCATGCTGGAGTTCCAGAAGGGCCAGATACGCCAGGACTTCGCGATCTGGGAGAACCAGCGGTACGTCGAGCACCCGCCCTTCGCCGGAGGCGAGGAGGAGCACTACGCACGGTTCCGCCGCTGGTCGCGCCAGTTCTACGAGAACGCGGCGGAGCCGGCGCGCGAGCCCGAGCCGGCGTGAGGGCGCGTCCCGCGCGAGGGCGCGGCGGCGGCCGGCCGCCGCGCCGCCCCGGAGCGGGGACCGCCGTCAGCGGCCCTTGAAGACGGGCGCGCGCTTCTCCCGCAGAGCCGCGAATGCCTCGGCGGTGTCCTCGGCGGCCATGTAGGCCGCCGCCGCGCTCGCCTCGCGCGGCAGTGCGTCGTCGAAGCCGACCGTGGAGGACTGGTTGAGCAGGTCCTTCGTCAGGGCCATCGCGATGGGCGGGCCGTCCGCGAGCCGCCGCGCGAGGCGCGTGGCGGCCGCGCCGAGCTCTTCGGGAGCGACCACCTCCGCGGCGATTCCGAGGCGCGCGGCCTCGTGCGCGTCGATGATGTCGCCGAGCAGCGCCAGCCTCTTGGCCGTGTGCAAGCCCACGATTCGCGGCAGGAGCCACGAGCTGCCGAAGTCGGGGGACAGGCCGCGCTTGACGAAGACCTGGCCGAACTTCGCGGCGGTCGAAGCGACGACGAGGTCGCATCCGAGGGCCAGGCTCATGCCGGCACCGACCGCGTGGCCGTTGACGGCGGCTATGCACGGCTGCGGCATCCGGTGGAGCGCGCGAGCGGTCTCGTTGATCCGCCGCATGAGGACGATGGGCGGAACCTGCGGGCCGTCGGACGGGAGGAAGGCACCGGCGCAGAAGGCGGTGCCCTCGCCGGTCAGCACGACCGCCCGCTCGCCCGAGGACGCCGCGATGGAGGCGAGGACGTCGCGCAGTTCGGCGAACTCCTCCGGCGTGAGGGCGTTGCGGCGTTCGTGCGCCGCCAGGGTGACGCGGGCGATCCCGTCCGCGCTCTCGAACTTGATGCTCATGCGGGCATCGTAGAAGCCAGCTGGATCGCAAATCAACCATATGGTTGATATAAGAAGTGTATTGACCAGGGTGGAAACCCTGCCGGAGCCCGGATATGTGGGTGGTCTGAGGCGATGGCAGGCATCGGCGCTCGGGGGTGGTTCGAGCGCGTGGCCCGCCTAGCTGACCAACTTATTGGTTGGTTACAATCGATACCAGGCACAGTGGCGCCACGGCTCGGCGCGGAGCCGCCGGCGCATGGACGGCCGTCACGCCGGCGGCCCGGGAGGACAATCGATGAAGACGGCGATCGGCACGCGGCAGCTCGAGTTCCTCGCGGAGTTGCGCGCCTACCTCGACGGACTCGAGCCCGAGCTGATCGAGGCGGCTCGCGCGGAGAACACCGAGGACCCCATGCAGCCGCGCGAGCACGGCAGGCGCTTCCTCAAGCGGCTGGGCGCGGACGGCTGGCTCGGGATCTCCTGGCCGCGCGAGTACGGCGGTCAGGGCCGGACTGCGATCGAGCAGTGGCTCTTCGCGGAGGAGCTCTATGACCGCCGGTTGCCGAACGGGCTGCTGACGCTCAACTCAATCGGCCCGACGCTGATGCTGATGGGCACCGACGGGCAGAAGACGGAGCTGCTGCCGCGCATCCGGGCCGGTGAGCTCGAGTTCGCCATCGGTTACAGCGAGCCGGACGCGGGCAGCGACCTGGCGGCGTTGCGCTCGCGGGCGGTCCGCGACGGGGACCACTACGTGGTCAACGGGCAGAAGATCTGGACCACGGGCGCGTCGGTGGCGACCCACCTCTGGCTGGCGGTGCGCACCGGCGCGCAGGAGAGCAGGCACAAGGGGGTCAGCCTGTTCGTCGTCCCGATGGACACCCCGGGGATCAGCGTTACGCCGATCATCACCCAAGGCGGGGAGCGCACCAACGCCCTCTTCCTCGACGACGTGCGCGTTCCGGCGTCAGCGATGATCGGTGAGGAGAACGGCGGCTGGGAGGCCGTCACGGCCGCGTTGAATTTCGAGCGGATGTTCTACCACAACGAAGCCAGGTGGGAGTTGCGGCAGCTTGAAGAGTGGGCCTCCGCCAACGGGCTCCTGGACGGCGATGACGCCGAAGCCCACATGCTTCAGGCCGTGATGGGCGAGCACGCCGTCGATGTCGAGATCTGCCGCCTGTTCGCGCTGCGCGGCGCGCGCATGCTCGCCGCAGGGAAGGTGCCTTACGCCGAGGCCTCGATGAACAAGATCTGGTGGGGGGAGTTGCGCCAGCGGATCTGCGACACCGGCCTGGACCTGATCGGCGAGGAGGGCGCGATCGCCACGGGATCGGAGTACGCCCCTGCACACGGCCACCTGGAGCACGGGCTGCAGTCGTCGCCGGTGTGGCGGTTCGGCGGCGGCACCAACGAGATCCAACTCGACATCATCGCCACCCGGGGCCTGGGCCTGCCACGGTGACCGGAAGCCCTCAGGCCGTGACGCGGCCGTGAGGGTCCGGGGGCCGGGAAGGAAGGTGCTGCCTTCCCGGCCCGTTCCGTCCGGGGGCGAGGTCCGGATCAGATGTCGGGCGTTGCCAGCGCATCGGTGGGAATCGTCCACTCGGAGGTGTCCATG
Organism: Actinomadura napierensis; assembly: GCF_039529375.1. Classification (NCBI taxonomy): domain Bacteria; kingdom Bacillati; phylum Actinomycetota; class Actinomycetes; order Streptosporangiales; family Thermomonosporaceae; genus Actinomadura; species Actinomadura napierensis. Next base: position 52,445 of record NZ_BAAAMR010000044.1, on the reverse strand, counting down.
ATCCGGCCGAGGTTCGCGGCGATGTCCTCGACGGTGGCTCCGGGATTCTTGTATCCGGCGGTCTGGATGATCAGATCGCGAGCGTAGTTCCCGGCGGCTGCGAAGAAGATCTCGCCCGTGACCGCGCAGGACTCGTGGCAGAGGTAGCCGACCAGCTGCGCCACACGGTCGGGGGACATCGCCGCGTGCAACTCCGCCGGCAGTGTCGCGGAGGTCATGTCGGTGGCGGCGCCCGGGGAGACGATGTTGACCTCGATGTTCTTCCGCGCGCCCTCGATGGCGAGCGTCCGGCCGAGGCCGACGAGGCCGGCCTTCGCGGAGGAGTAGTTCGCCTGGCCGAAGTTGCCGAACAGGCCGGCGACGGACGTCGTCATGACCACGCGCCCGTACTGTCGTTCTGCCAGGTGGGGCCATGCCGCCTGGGTGAGCCTGAAAGAGCCGAGCAGGTGCACGTCCAGGACGGCCCGCAGTTCCTCCTCCGACATCTTGGCGAACGACCGGTCCCTGACGATTCCGGCATTGTTGACGACGATGTCCACCCGCCCGAACGCTTTGAGGGCGGTCTCCACCGCTTCCGCGCCGGCACCCGCCTCGGCGATGGAGGCGTCGAAGGCGATCGCGGTGCCTCCCTCTTCGCTGATCTGCTCGCACACGACCGCCGCGGGCGTGCGCCCGTCCTCGCCCGGGCGGTCGATGTCGTTGACGACGACCGCGGCGCCGCGCGAGGCGAGCAGCCGCGCATGGGCGCGCCCCAACCCGGCTCCGGCTCCGGTCACGATCGCCACTCGGTCGTCGTAACGCAGTTCCTCGGTCACCGAACCTCCTCTGGATGTGGTGAGCACACTATAGCCAACCAATTAGTTGGCTTGATAGTGTCGATTTCATGCAGAGTGCCGTGATCGTCGACGTCGTCCGCACGCCCCGGGGCAAGGGCAAGCCCGGCGGCGCGTTGTCCGGGATCCATCCGCAGGAACTGCTCGCCGGGGTGCTCGGTGAACTCGAGAAGCGGACCGGGCTGGACCCGGCCGATGTCGAGGACGTGCTCACCGGCTGCGCCAACGCCGTTGGAGACCACGCCGACTGCATCGCCCGGCTGTCGGTGCTGGCCGCGGGCTGGCCGCAGCACGTGCCCGGCCTGACGATGAACCGGTTCTGCGGTTCCGGCCAGCAGGCGGTGAACACGGCCGCGATGATGATCGCCGCCGGCCAGGCGGAGACCGTGGTGGCCTCCGGCGTCGAGATGATGTCCCGCTATCCGGCCGGCGGAGCCCTCACGCTGGACGGCGGGAACGAGAAGCTGCGCTCCCGCCATCCGCTGGTTCCCCAGGGCATCTCCGCTGATCTGATCGCAAGCCTCGACGGACTCAGCCGCTCCGACGTCGACGCGTACGCGCTGGAGTCGCAGCGCCGGGCCGCCGCGGCCATCGCGGACGGCCGGTTCGGCGGATCGATGGCGCCGGTGCTGGCCGAGGACGGCTCCGTCGTCCTGGGCCACGAGGAACTCCCGCGGGCCACCAGCGCGGAGAGGCTGGCCGGGCTCCAGCCGTCCTTCGCGCGCATGGGCAGCGCGGTCCTGGAGGGTTACGACCGTTCCTTCGACGAGATGTGCCGCGAGGTGTACCCCGAGCTGGCGGTGGTCGATCACGTCCATCATGCGGGGAACTCCTCCGGCCTTGCCGATGGCGCCGCAGCGGTCCTCCTGGCCAGCGAGGAGACGGCACGTGAGCGCGGCTGGCGCCCCCGCGCCCGCGTGCTCTCCACGGCGAGCGTGGGCGCGGAACCGGTGATCATGCTGACCGCCCCCGCCCCGGCGACGTCCAGGTGCCTCGCACGGGCCGGGATGACCATGGCGGACATCGACCTCTTCGAGGTCAACGAGGCGTTCGCGTCCGTCGTCCTGCGCTTCCTGCGCGAGACCGGCGTGGACGCGTCGAAGGTGAACGTCAACGGAGGGGCCATCGCCCTGGGACATCCGATCGGCGCGAGCGGCCCGATCCTGCTCGCGACCCTGCTGGACGAGCTGGAGCGCCGCGACCTGTCGACCGGCGTCGTCACGATGTGCACCGGCGGCGGCATGGCCACGGCCACGGTCATCGAGCGCGTCTGACCGTCGCGCGATGGCGCGGCCCGGGCCGGCGGACGATGAGGCACCGCCCGCCGGCCCGGGGCGTCAGAACGGATCGGGTAGTTCGAGAGCGGGTTCGGTCGCCGGTGCGGCGACGGTGAGGTGCGTTCGCCGCTCGACGAGGCCGAGGCCGGTGATGCCCGATCGGACGAAGACGAAGGGCGCGCAGCTCCACACCGGCAGGCCCCGGCCGCTCGGATCCTTCCGCAGGGCGGTTACCCGCTGCTCCGGGTCCCGGATCTCGGCCGCGGCGCCGGCGGGAGACGAGCCGCCGGCCGCCCAGGAGACCGTCCGCCCGAGCCGCTCGGACCCCGCGCCCTGCACCGCGAAGTCGTGAACCGTCACCGCCCGGATGCGGCTGTTGTGGACGAGCGCCGCCGCGGGCCCGGAGGCGGCCGCGGTCACGAAGAGCGCCGACCCGTCCTGGAAGACCGCACGCGCCCGGCAGTCCGCGGGCGCACCCGGGCCGTCGGCCGACCAGGCGGACCCTTCGACACGATGGATCACACTGCCCACGGCGACCGAGCCGGTCCCGCGGGCCAGGGCCACGCGTTCTCCCGGCTCCGTTCCCGATTCCAGCATCAGGTGCCGGGAAGCCTGCTCGAAGGCGATGTCGATGCAGACCGGTACCGACGGTCCCGTGGCGGTCTCATCGTCGATCGGGCGGTCGGGTGCGGCCACCGGTACCGCCCGCGCCGACAGCCGAAGGCCGTACCGGCCGCCGGAGCCGCGGCTCCGGACGGCGAGTGCGGTCGGGGATCCGCCGCCGAGCGTGGGATCGACCCAGAGCGCCCGGCCGGACGCAGGGAAGACGACGGCCCGCTCCAGTACGGGACGCTCGTCGCCGCGATAGGTCACGGCGACGACGGCGCCGGTGTCCGCGCACATGAAGACAAGGTCGTGGCAGGCCCTGATCGAGTCGTTCATCCGTTCACTATAACCATCCGTTTGGTTGACTACAACGACGGGCGGTCCTAAGCTCCTCGCATTACCAGGCTGCTCGCGGAGGTGTTTCGTGGCCCAGGAAGGCGCAGTCGGAAGGGATCCCCTCGATGCGGTCGGTCTCGAGATCCTGCGGTCCCGCCTGCAGGCGGTGGCCGAGGAAGGGGCGATCGCGATCGAGCGGACGGCGATCAGCACGGTGATCACCGAGTGCCGGGACTACTCCTGCACGCTGCTCGACGCCACCGGGGCGCTCATGGTGGCGGGCGGCGCGGTGACGCACCATTTCGGTGTCTGCCGGTACGCGGTGCAAGTGACCCTCGAGACGCACGGCGACACGATCGCGGAAGGGGACGTCTTCTTCGCCAACGACCCCTACAACGGCGGTGGCCTGCACGCCCAGGACGTCCTCGTGCAGATGCCCGTCTTCGTGGACGGGCGGCTCGTGGCCTGGGTGGTCAACTCCGGGCATGTGATGGACATGGGCGGCATGGTCTTCGGGTCGTGGACGCCGGAGGCGACCGACTGCTTCCAGGAATCGCTGCGGCTGCCGCCGGTCCGGCTGTTCCAGGCGGGCGTCGAGCAGCGCGACATCTGGCAGGTGCTGCGCACCAACGTCCGCATCCCCGACGTCGTCGAGATGGACGTCCGCAGTCTGGTGGCGGGCTGCGAAGTGGCCGGGAACAAGCTCATCGAGATCGCCGCGACGATCGGCGCCCAGGGCTTCGTCGACGGAACGGACCAGCTGCGGCGGCTCGCCGAGCGCGAGATGCGCCGCCGGATCTCCCAGCTCGCCGACGGCGTCTATCGCACCACCACCTGGACCGAATGGGGCGAGGAACTGTACGAGGTCCCCTGCGAGCTGACCATCGCGGGCGATGCGATGACGTTCGATTTCACCGGTGCGCCGCCGCAGGCCACGCACTACTTCAACACGAGGCCGCACATCGTCGTCGCCGGCGTGGTGGCCGACCCGTCCGACGCGTTGACCTGGGACATCCCGCTGAACGAAGGCATGTTCGACCCCATCACGGTCATCTGCCCGCCGGGCACGATCGTCAACAGCTCGCCGCCGGCGCCGGTCGCGTCCGCGCACTGCGACGTCGCCATGAACGCCAGCATGACCGCGGAGGCATGCGTGATGCTCGCGATCGCGGCGTCCCCGGCCTCGGAGGTCCGCCGGCTGCAGACCGGGCCGGTGGCGCACACCGCGATGGGCATCCAGACGTGGGCCTACACGACGCCGGACGGCCAACCCGACGGGTGGATGATGCTGGACGGCGCGATGGGCGGCGCCGCGGGGAGCATCGACCGCGACGGGACCGACATGTGGACCTTCATGGTGACGCGCAAGCCGATCATGGAGGCGATCGATGTGGAGATGCTCGAGGCCTTCTACCCTGTCCTCGTCGACTTCAAGAAGATTCGCAAGGGCATGTTCGGCGCCGGCGCGCACCGCGGCGGCGGAGGGTGTCACATGCGGTTCCGCCCGCACGGCACGGAGGCCATCGTCGGCCAGCTGATCGGCATCAGGGAACGCCTGCCGCTCAACGGCTGGGCCGGCGGCGGGCCCGGCGCGGTGAACACGGTGATCCGTCACCGGGCCGACGGTTCGGCGGAGGAACTCCCGCCGAAGAGCAGCAACGTCACGATCGCCGCCGGCGAGAGCATCGAGTTCGGCCTGCCGTCCGGCGGCGGCTGGGGGGATCCCCTCGACCGCGATCCCGAGGCCGTGGCCCGCGACGTGCGGCAGCGCCGCCTGACGGAGCAGGAGGCCGGTCGCGTGTACGGGGTGATCGTCGGCGGCGGCGTCGACCTGGCCGCGACGAAGGAGCGCCGGACACGGATCCGGCTCGAGCGCCTTGCCGCCGCGGCACCGGCCGTGTCCCCGGTGACCGGCCCGGCTCGCCCCGGCGACCTCGACCTGGCGCCGGTGCCGCTCTTCCCCGGGATCGAGCAGCGAGGGATGAGCGCGGTGGTGAGCCAAAGCGGTGCGGTCCTCGCGCATGCCCCCGGAGCCTGGACCGACGGTTGCCCCGTCATCGAGACGAAGGTGGTGGACGGGCTTGTCGAGCGGACGTATCTGGACCCCGCCAGCGGCCGGGCGCTGATGGCCGAGGTCGTCCCGGAGACCGCTCCGTGCAGCGTCGTTAGCCTGCCCTCCCGGTGGACCGGCGCGACCGTCCCAGCGTAGGCCGCCCGCCACCCGGCACACAGCCGCGACCGCCCGGTTCTGCCGGGCGGTCGCGGCTGTACGGAGCCGAGCCGGCTATCGGGTCATCGAGATCGGACGGCCGCCGACCAGCCGATCGAGGACCTCGACGATGCCCAGGCCGCAGTGCCCGTCACCGAGCTGGAAGTCGTACGGCGAGTACCCGATCCGGGTCACCCCCTCCGAGGTTCCCTCCTCCGGCCGGTGGTGCCGCAGCGGTACGAACTGCTCGGGCCTGCGGGCGGTGGCGGTGAGCTGCAGGTCTCCCAACGGGCTCTTGACCGGGCAGGACAGGCGGCGGCAGAAGCCGTCGTCGGTCCACTCCATCGTCACCTCGCCGAGCTGCGCCTCGTACGCCACCCCTCCCGAGGCGACCGCGGCGCGCAGCGTCATGCCCCCGTCGGGCTGGGCGACCTGCAACCCCATGACGGCGAGCCCGTCGTCGAACGAAGCGGAGATCCACCGGTAGTACAGCGGCCCGGCCCAGTCACGCGGTCCCCAGGAATGGTCGCGCAGCCCGCCGCCCTTGATCTGGTACTCCCGGTCGTTGACGCGGAGGACGCCGTCCAACCGGATGAACTGCTCGTAGTGGCCCAGGGCCATGCTCTCTTCGAGCACGTTGGCCGGATCGTCCCCGCTGGCCCCGAAGGAGTCGCCGTTGCCGGTGACCGCCAGGTCGAGGCGCACGTCCGCGACCGGCGCCCCGCGGAACGCACGCCCCGGGTCCGCCAGCGCCCGCGGGTCGGAGAAGACCGACACCGAGTCCTCGAAGGTCAGCCGCTGGCTGCGGTGCGGCTCCTGGATCTCGATCTCGACCGGGCCCACCGCGAGCGCGTCCCCTTCGGTCTCGCCCACCCGCCTGAACGTCATCAGCGTCTCGCCCTCCGGCAGGAAGAGCAGCGCCGTCGCCTGCCCGGCCGACCGGTTCGGCTGCACGGCGATGCGCAGCCAGCCGACGACGCCGGAGTCCGGCGAGGCGAAGTTGTAGTAGGTGGACTCGTTGTAGGCGGGCGTCTCGTCCGGCGCGTGCCGGTACTCGTGGACGGGAGCGATCGACTCGACGAACATGGACATGGGTTCCCTTTCGGTGCTCTCGTGTCACGCCCGGGGCCCGTCCCAGGTGACGTGGGACGTCCGGGCCTCGGCTTCGAGGGCCTCTCCGCCGGAACCGTCGCGCGCGATCGCGTAAAGATCGCGGATGTGGTGCGCCGTCTCCGGATCGGTCCGCGCGATCAGGCCGGCGAGTTCGACGGCGCGGTCGATGAGCCGATCGTGGCGGACCACTTCGTTGAGCAACCCGATGCGCAGAGCCGTCTCGGCGTCGACGAACGATCCCGTGAGGGATATCTGGCGCGCCCATGCCTGGCCCACGGCCTGCGGCAGCCGGGCCGTCATGCCCCAGGCGGGCGTGAAGCCCAGCCGTGCGTGGGTGTCGGCGAAGCGCGCCCGCTCGCTGCCGATCCGGAAGTCGCACGCCAGCGCCAGTTCGAGACCGCCGGTGACCGCCGCGCCGTTCACCGCGGCGATGACCGGGACGGGCGCCGTCCGCAGACGCCGGATCGCGTCCAACGGGAAGTCGTCTCCCGCCGCTATGCCGTCGAGGTCGACACCGGCGCAGAAGGCCGGATCGGTTCCGGTGAGCACGATGGCACGGGTCGCGGGGTCGTCGAACCACGTTCGTAGCAGCGCGGCCAGGTCGGTAAGCAGAGCGGCCGACAGCGCGTTGTTCTTGGCCGGACGGTTGAGCGTCAGCACCACCACACCGGCGGCCGGGCGGTCCACCATCACCAGCGGGCCGGCGTCGGTGGTGCCGGCCACCCGATCCGTCTCGTCCGTCACGGCGCCGTCACTAGATGCAGCGTGCGCAGCGAGTCGACCGAGGCGATCTGACCCTCGGGGACCCACACCGTGGTGTCCGGCGCGTCGACGAGCGCGGGTCCGGCCAGCTGATGTCCAGGGCGCAGGTCCGCGCTGTTCACGACCGGCACGCGCAACGCAGGCCGCTGCTGGGAGACGTGGACGGGCCGGTACCTGCTGATCGGCGCGGCACCCGCCGCCTGGGCGGTGTCCGCGGTGAGAGCCGCGCGGACGGTCCGGCCCGTGCCCACGGCGTGCAGCGTCACGATCTCCACGGGCGCCCCGGACACGATGGCGCCCCTGCCGTACCTGGATTGGTACTCGGCACGGAACCGTTCGAGATGCTCGGCCTGGTGCGCGGCGTCGAAGCCGCCGGTCCAGGGGATCTGCAGCTCGTGCTTCTGCCGGCTGAAGCGCATGTCGGCGACGAGTTCGACGGCCATGGCGCCGGCGCCGATGCCGTCGGCGGCCAGGTCCGCGCGGACCTCGGCGGTGAGCCGGTCGGCGACCTCGGCCAGCGGTCCGGACGCGGCCGGGACGACCGCGGTGACGGACCGGCTCCGCTCGCGTCGCACATCGGAGGTGGCCGCACCGAAGGCCGACATCACGGACGCGAGATCGGGGATGAGCACGCTCCGCAACCCGAGCTCGTGGGCCAGCGGAGCGCTGACGAGGGCGCCGCAGCCGCCCATGCTGATGAGGGAGAACCCGCGCGGGTCGCATCCGCGCTCGGCGAACCGGGCGCGCAGTGCTCTGACCATGGTCGCCTTGGCCACCTCCCAGACGCCCCACGCCGTCTGGAGGGCGTCCATTCCGAGCTGCGCGCCGAGCTGGGCGCAGGCCCTCAGCGCGGCGTCGCCGTCAAGGACCATGTCGCCGCCGAGAAACATGTCGGGGTCGATGTAGCCGAGGACGACAAGGGCGTCGGTGACCGTGGGGTCGGTGCCGCCCCGCCCGTAGCACGCCGGGCCGGGCTGCGCGCCCGCCGATCGCGGGCCGACCCGGAGGATCCCGAGCGCGTCCGGCCAGCCGATGGATCCGCCGCCCGCGCCGACGGAGTCGATGTCGATCATCGGCAGCGCGGTCCAGACGCCCATCAGCTCGCCGCGGTTGCGCCGCGTCGGTTCGCCCGCCGAGATGAAGGACACGTCGAATGACGTGCCCCCCAGATCCGCGGTCACCGCGTCGGTGACGCCGGTGGCGGCGCAGAAGGCCAGTCCCGCGACGACCCCGGCGGCGGGCCCGGACTCGGCCAGCGTGGCGGGAGCGCCGTGGCCCTCAGCGACCGAGATGGACCCACCGCCGGAGTGGACCAGCAGCGGCGGATTCGGCAGGCCGAGTGCCATGAGGTCCTCGACGAGCGTCTCGACCCCGGCCAGGGCTCCGGAGGTGTAGGCGTTGAGCAGCGCGAACTGCGTCCGCTCGAACTCACGGACCACCGGCAGCAGTTCGGCGCCGGAGAACACCTCGACGCCGGGGAACGCGCCCCTGAGCAGTTCGGTCGCGGCCCGTTCGTGCTCGTCGTTCGCGCACGACCACAGGAACGAGACGACCAGCGCCTCGGCGCCGTGGTCGTGCACGAGACGCCGGCCGGCGTCCTCGACCTCGGCTGCGGCCAGGCCGGTGATCACCGTGCCGGTGCGGTCGATCCGCTCGGTGACGCCCACGATGCGCTCGGGATCGATGAGACCGGCGGGCGGCATCAGCCAGCCGTCGCCCGTCGGCACGCGCAGCGCCTTGGCGATGGGGACGAGATCCTCGAACCCGGCCGTGGTCACCAGGCCGACCCGCCGGCCGGTGCGCGAGGCGATGGCGTTGGTGACCGCGGTGGTGCCCAGTCCGAACCGGGCGACGTTCGGGAGCAGGGCCTGCAGCGTCGTGCCGGCGGCCGCCGCGACGAGCCCGCAGGCGTCCAGCACCCCGCGGCCCAGGTCGCCCGGCGTGGTCGCCGCCTTGGCCCGCCACACGTGCGCGCCGTCGGAGAGCACTACATCGGTGAACGTTCCGCCAACGTCGACGCCGATGCACGTGGCACCCGTCATCATCCTCACCACCGTGTCAGAGTCGGGCGATCTCGGGGCCTCTATTCTCAACTGATTGGTCGATTAAAGCAAGAAGTCGGGCGATGGTCCCGGGGTGCACTCCACGGGCTCACGGCAGTTCGCGCCGGTTTTTCGGGTCCAGCATTGACGTCTGCCTGCGGCATTGCTAGCTTCCCCAGCCAACTGGTCAGTCGGCGACGCCAAGGTGATCGCAGATCGATGAGGGGGGAGCGGATCATGATCGCCGCGTCATCGAGTCTTACCTGACCGGTCAGTTGGGTCATGTCCCGACGGTGAGAGGAACACCCGTGAGACGAACGACCACCCCATTCCTGGCCTGCGCACTGATCGCGGGCCTCGCCACCGCCTGCGGCAACTCCGAATCCGGGTCCGGCTCCGTGGCGGCGGACTCCCCTGTGACGATCATGGTGTCCGGCACACTGTCGAGCCCGAACCTGTCCTACCCGCAGGCCGCGACCGGCGCGCTGGCGGCGGCACAGGCCATCAACAAGGCGGGCGGTGTCGACGGCCACCCGATCAAGGTCGTCCAGTGCAACGACCAGCTGAACCCATCCACCGCGCTCGCCTGCGTGCGGAAGGCGGCACAGCAGCGCGTGGTCGCCATGGTGGGCGGCATCGACCTGTTCACCGCCCAGCTCTGGCCCACCCTCAAGGCCGCGGGCATCCCCTGGGTCGGCCTGGACGTGATCTCGGCCGACCAGGCCACCAACGCGATGTCCTACCCGATGACCGGCGGCACCGTGACCGGCTTCTACCAGGCCGGACGGCTGGCCGTGCAGAAGGGCGGCAAGCAGGTCGCCATCGTCAAGCACGAGAACCCGCAGTCGGCCTTCGTCGCCGGCCTCATCTCCGCGGGAGTGGCGTCCGCCGGGGGCACGGTGACCGGCCAGATCGTCTCCAAGATCGGCAACTCCGACCCGTCGCCCGCCGCCGCCCAGGCCACCGGCAAGAAGCCCGACGCGATCGCCTGCGCCTGCAACGCCGGGGACGGTGCGCGCATCTTGAAGGCGGTCCGGCAGGCCGGGTTCTCCAAGCCCTTCGCCGCCGGATACCCGACGCTGCTCGACACCGACATCCAGAGCCTCGGCGCGCTGGCCGACAACACCTACACGCCGAGCGACATCGCCGACCCCAGCGATCCGAAGGCGTCGATGTTCTACACGCAGATGCGGGCGCAGGACCCGAAGGCCAGGCGGGACGGCATCTCCGCCGGTGCCTGGCTCGGCACGTACTCGATCGCCCAGCTGCTCAAGGGCCAGTCCTCGCTGACCAGCGCCACGCTGGTCCGCCGGCTCAACACGGCGCCGGCCATCGACACTCACGGACTCACCGGCGGATCGATCAGCTTCGCCAAGCCTGGGGTCCTGCCCCAGTACCCGCGGATCGCCGATCCGTACGTCATCGACTACGTGGTGACGAACGGGAAGCGGACCCCCGTGACCAGGTCGTTCGTCAGCGTCTACGGCGGGGCATAGGGGCCGGGCCGTGGCGACGGCGTGCAACGAACCGGCCGGCGGAGACGACCCGTCGCCCGCCGAGGTCGTCCTCCAGACGGCGGGTCTGGCGGTCGGCTACCAAGACCTTCAGGTCGTCCAGGGCATCGACCTGGCCGTCCAGAAGGGAAAGATCACGGCCCTTCTCGGGGCCAACGGCTCCGGCAAGACCACGGTGCTGCGCACGGTCGTCGGACTCCAGCGCCCGCTGGGCGGCGAGGTCCGGCTGTTCGGCGAGGTGACGCGAGCGGCACTGCACGCCCGCGCCCGCGCGGGACTGGGCTACATCGCCGAGAACCGGTCGCTGATCCCCGCCCTCACCGTCCGCGACAACCTCCGGCTGGCCAAGGTGGACACCGCCGCCGTCGTGGCCCTCGCGCCCCCGTTGGAGAAGCTGCTGAGCCGCCGGGCGGGACTGCTGTCCGGCGGGGAGCAGCAACTCCTGAGCGTCAGCCGGGCGCTCGCCAGGCGCCCTCGCCTCCTGGTCGTCGACGAGTTCTGCCAGGGGCTGGCGCCGCTGGCGGCGGAAACGGTCTCGGCACTGCTTCGCCAAGCCACGGAAGCCGGAACGGCCGTGTTGCTCGTCGAGCAGATGCTCCATCGGGCGCTGGAGTTGTCCGACCGGTTCCTGGTCCTGCGGCAGGGCGCCGTCGCCCTGGCGGGCCGCTCGGCCGATCACCGGAACCGGACAGAGGAGATCGAACGGCTGACGATCGCCACCGACGACAGCGCGAGGCTGCCATGAACGTCCTGCTCTACGCGATCATCGGCCTGGGCGGCGGCGCGATCTACGGATTGCTCGCCCAGGGAATCGTCGCGGTCTACCGCAGCTCCGGCGTGCTCAACTTCGCACAGGGCGCCATTGCGATGGCCGCCGCGTACGTGTTCGTCGACCTGCACACCCGTTTCTCCATCCCGGCCGCCGCGTCCGTCGCCATCGTGACCGCGCTCGCCGCCCTTTTCGGCGTGCTCTTCCACTTCCTCGTGATGGCGCCCATGCGCCGGGCGTCGACCCTGGCGCGGGTGGCGGCCACACTGGGCCTGTTCATCACCCTGCAGTCGGCGGTGGCCCTGCACTACGGCACCGACAGTCGGCTCGTGCACAGCTACCTGCCCAGCTCCGCCGTCCACCTGTGGAGCGGTGCGGCGGTCGGCGTGGACCGCCTCATCCTCGTGGCGATCGCCATCGTGGTGACGGCCATCGCCTGGTACGCCTACCGGTTCACCCAGTTCGGCAGGTTGACCGCAGGGGTGTGGCACGACCCCGACGCGGTCGCGGCGCTCGGCGGCTCGCCCCGTCTCGTCGCAGCCGCGAACTGGGCGGCCGGCAGCGGGCTGGCCGGGCTCTGCGGTTGCCTCATCGTGCCGTTGACCGGTCTGCAGACCGAGACGCTGCCCATGCTCGTGGTGCCGGCGGTCGCGGCGGCCATCGCCGGCGGGTTCTCCTCCTTCCCCGGTGCCCTTGCCGCCGGCCTTGTGCTCGGGGCCGCGGAGTCCGTCGTCAGCAACTACATCTCCACTCCGGGCTGGGCGCAGGCGGTCCCCTTCCTCGGCATCGCCGCCCTGTTCGTGGCGCGCGGCCGGAGCCTGCCGGTGCGCGCCGAGATCCAGGAAGCCCTGCCGAAGGTCGGCCGGGCCGCCTTCGGACGCACCGGAGTACTGGGGGCCGTCGCGGCGCTGTTCCTGGCCGCCCACCTCGGACCGGCGTCCTGGGTCGGCCCGATCACCACGACGAGCATGGTCGCCATCGTCGGGCTGTCGATCGTCCTGGTCACCGGGTACGCGGGCCAGCTGACCCTGGCGCCGTACGCGCTCAGCGGCATAGGCGCGCTGCTGGCGGCCAACGCCGCCCACTCCTGGGGCTGGCCGCTCGTTCCCAGCCTGCTCGTCGGAGCGTTCACGGCCGTCCCGGCCGGGCTCCTGGTGGCCATACCCGCCCTGCGCACGCGGGGCGCCAGCCTGGCCGCCATCACCCTGGCCCTCGGGGTCGTCGTCAACGACGTCGCGTTCAACAACACGGACTGGACCGGCGGCTTCACCGGGCTGACGACCGGGCCGCTGTCGGTCTTCGGCTGGTCGGTGGACACGGCGCTGCACCCCGTCCGGTACGCCGACCTGGTGCTGGTGATCCTCCTGCTGGTCGGGCTGCTGATGGTCCACATCCGCAAGGGGGCCTTCGGCCGCCGGCTCCTGGCCGTCCGGGGCAACGAGCGCGCCGCCGCCTCCATCGGCATCAGCGTCCGGTCGGCCAAGCTGGTCGCCTTCTCACTCGCCGCCTTCATCGCCGGGCTCTACGGCGTCCTGGCCTCGTTCCAGACCGGTGTCGCCACCTTCACCGGCTTCAGCGCATTCAGTTCCATCCTGCTGGTCGGCACCGTCGTGCTGGGCGGCGTCGGCTACGGCGGCGGCGCCGTCGTCGGCGGCGTGATCGCCACCGGGGGCATCGTGTCCACCTGGCTCGGCTTCACCGGCATCGCCGACTACCTGCCATTGATCAGCGGCTTGGCCCTCATGCTGACCCTGGTCATCCAGCCGAGCGGGATCGTCCCCGAGACGTTCGCGGCCTGGCGGCGGACCGGCCTCCTGCTCGCCGAGCGGTTCCCGGCCGCGATACGGCCGCGTCGCCGCCGCGCTGTCCCGCACGAGGCAGGGGAGCCGGAGAAGGCGGTCGCCCGCGTACGCCCCCTCGAACTGCGGGTCGAGGATCTCGGCGTCCGGTTCGGCGAGGTCCGGGCCGTCGAGGAGCTGTCGCTGACCGTGCGGCCCGGGGAGATCCTCGGGCTCATCGGTCCGAACGGCGCGGGCAAGACCACGGCGATCGACGCCATCTCCGGCCTGGTCCCGGCCCGCGGCCGGGTGTTCCTCGGAGACGAGGTCATCTCGGACCGGCCGCCGCACCGGCGCGCGGGGACCGGGCTCGCCCGCTCGTTCCAGGGCATCGAGCTGTTCGACGACCTGACGATCGGGGAGAACGTCATGGTCGGGCACGAGGGCGGCCGGCTGGGCGGCCTGCTCATGGACCTGGTCCGGCCGGCCCGCAGCGAGTTGTCGGCGACCGGCCGGGCGGCGGTCGGCCTCTTCGGGCTCGAGCGGTGCTCCGCCGACATGCCGGGCGAGATCTCCTTCGGCCGGCGCCGCCTCGTCGGGATCGCCCGAGCCGTGGCCGGGGCACCCTCGGTCCTGCTTCTCGACGAGCCGGCCGCGGGCCTCGGGCCGGGGGAGGTCCAGGAGCTCATCGTCCTGCTGCGCAGGCTCGCCCGCGAGTGGGGCATGGCCGTCGTTCTCGTCGAGCACCACATGGAGATGGTGATGACGGTCTGCGACCGCATCCAGGTGATGAACCTGGGCCGGACGCTCGCGGTCGGCACAGCCCAGGAGATCGAGCGGCATCCGGCCGTCCGGGCGGCCTACCTGGGCGGCGACGAGCCGCGGACGCCGGGGACGGTGCCGTCGTGACGCCGCGGCTCGCCGTGAGCATGACCGGCGCCGACGAGCGGCTGGACCAGGTGGGTGAGATGGTGGAGGAGTTCACCGCGGCCGGGTACCGGGAGCTGTGGACGAGTGAGCTGACCGGTTCCGACGCTTTCGCCCCGCTGCTCGCGGCGGCGGTGGGCAGGAAGTGGCTGCGCCTCGGGACCGCGGTGGCCTCCGTCTTCACACGCTCGCCGGGCCTGCTGGCGATGCAGTCGCTCAGCCTGGCCGAGTCCAGCACCGAGCCGGTCCATGTCGGCATTGGCGCATCGAGCGAGGCCGTGGTCGCCGGATGGCACGGCGTCCCGTTCCGCCGGCCGTACACCCGGGTCAGGGACACGGTGCGGTTCCTGCGCGAGGCGTTCGAGGGCGGCCGCGTCACCTTCCGCTCCGACAGTTTCGACATCGAGGGCTTCCGGTTGGCGCGGACGCCGCCGCACCGGCCGCGCGTCCTGGTCGCCGCCCTCCGGGAGAAGATGCTGCGCCTGGCCGGAGCGGAGGCCGACGGTGCGGTCCTCAACTGGCTCAGCCCGGACGACGTCCGGAAGGTGGCGCCCTTCGTGCTGGAGGGCAATCCGGATGCGGAGATCGTCGCCCGGCTGTTCGCTGTCGCGGCCGCGGACCGCGCGTCCGCCCGCGCGTACGCCCGAAGGCATATCACCGGCTACCTCAACTCGGGCGTTTACGCGGCTTACCATGCTTGGCTCGGCCGGGGGGACGTCCTGGAGCCCATGGCGCGGGCCTGGCGGGCCGGTGACCGCAAGGGCGCCCTGGCCGCCGTCCCCGACTCGCTAGTGGACGAGCTCTTTCTGACCGGAGACGAGGCGCAGCTCCGGGCCGGCCTCGCCGAATACGTCCGTGCCGGCGTCACGCGGCCGGTGATCTCGGTCATCGGTCCGGACCCGGGGCTGGCTCGCGCCACCTTGCTCCGACTAGGACCGGCGGGGGGCGTTGACCAACAGCCGAGGTCAGCGCAGAATAACCAACTATAAAGTTGATAAAGGTGTGGAGAAGGGGAGCGGGATGAGCGCAGGGGAAGGGCCCGCCGTCGGCGGCGACGCACTGTTGGAGGCGTCGGTCGGAGATGGCCTGAGGCAGCAGGCGCTCGTCAACGGGGACCGGCCGGCGGTGCTGTGGGAGGCGGGGGGCGCCCTACGTCGGCTGACCTACGGACAGCTCGAGGCGCGCGCCAACGCGGTGGCGTACGGGCTCCGCGATCTGGAGCCAGGGGACCGAGTCGCCGTCTGGGGCCGCAACTGTGTCGAGTGGGTTCTGCTGGAGTACGCCTGCGCACTCCGCGGTCTGGTGCTGGCGCCGCTGAACACCGCGTGGACCAATGGCGAGGCCGCTGCGGCGATCGAGCTTGCCGAGCCGTCGGTGCTGTTCACCGGGGAGGACGGCCGAGGCGTTCCGCTGGAGGAACGCGCCCAGCTGCTGGCCGGCGGCGCGTGCGTGCGTCTGCTGAGGGACCTGTCCGGCCAGGCCGACGCGCCGCCCTCCAGGAGGGATGTCCCGGCCGGTGCGCCGTTCCTCATGCAGTTCACCTCGGGCACGACCGGCAGGGCCAAGGGCGCGCTTCTCAGCCATCGCTCCGTGCTCAACAGTGCTCAGCTGCGCGAACGGCGCGACCTCGCCAGCGGCGGAGTGTGCCTCAACAGTGTGCCGTACCACCACATCGGTGGGTCGCTCTATGTCGTCCTCGGCGCGCTCACCAGCGGCGGCGCCTTCATCGTCGTCGACCGGTTCGATCCCGGTGAGACCGTCCGCCTGCTGTCCCTCGCCGGGGTCACCCACCTCGGCGGTGTACCCATCATGATCGAGCGGGTCTTGGACCGTCCCGGCCTCCGCGCCGCCGCCCGCACGGTCAAGACCGTCGCGCTCGGTGGCGCCGACATCAGCCCGCGGCTCGTCCGGCGCATCCAGGACGAGCTCGGTGCCACCGTGCTGACCACCTACGGCCAGTCCGAATGCCCGATCATCACGTGCAGCACCCCGTCCGACGATCCCGAGTCGCTGGCCACCACCGCCGGGCGACCGGTCGAGGCGACCGAGGTCCGCATCGTCGACCGGGCCACCGGCCGCGCCGTCGCGCCGGGAGAGACCGGCGAGATCCTGGTGCGGTCGCCGATGGTGATGGAGGGCTACTTCCGCAAGCCGGAACGGACCGCGGAGGTCCTGCCCGGCGACGGGTTCCTGCGCACCGGCGACCTCGGCTCCATGGACGCCGACGGCAACATCGTGATCCGCGGCCGGAGCCGGGAGGTCATCATCCGCGGCGGGGAGAACATCTACCCGGCCGAGGTGGAGGCCGCGCTGTCCGAGCACCCCGAGGTGGCGGCCTGCGCGGTCGTGGGGGTGGCCGACCCGGACTGGGGTGAACTCGTCGGCGCCAGCGTCGTGCCACGGGGCGACCCGATCGACCCGCAGGAGCTCGAGGCGTTCCTGTCCGGGCGGATCGCGCACTTCAAGATCCCGCGGGTGTGGCGGTTCGTCGGCGGCCTGCCCATGACCGCGGCCGGGAAGTGCCGCCGCACCCAGGTCAAAGAGGAGATGAACACGTCCGTGGACGTTCCGGACGTCTGGCGGACGCCCGGACGGAGCGCCTCTTGATGACAGGCGTTCGCTCGCTCGAGGAACAGGTCCCGCCTGCGCTCGCCCGCTGGCTGGCGGACGCGCTTCCCGAAGCGGTCCCGCCCTTCGAGTTCACCCGAATCGCCGGCGGTTTCTCGATGCTCACCTGGCGGTTCGACGACCAGGCGGGGCACGGCTGGGTGCTCAGGCACCGCCCGCCCGGCACCCACCGGGGCCGGGCGCACGACACGGCGCGCGAGGCTCGCGCGATCGCGGCCCTGGCGAACACCCCGGTCCCCGTGCCGCGGCTGCGGGCCGTCGGCACCGACGACGACCCGCTCGGGCTGTCGTGCCATGTCACCGACTTCGTCCCGGGCCTCGTCCTCGCGGACGCGGACGAGGCCGGCGCCCGCGTGACGCCGGAGGCGCTCACGGCCGCCTCGCGGGGCGTCGTCGCCGCGCTCGCCGCCCTCCACACCGTCGACCCGGACGCCGTGGGCCTCGGCGACCTCGGCCCGCGCACCGGCTACCTGCACCGGCAGTTCCGGCGCTGGAGCGGCGTGGTCGACGACCTGCCCTTCCGGGACGGCACGGGTGTCGTCGAGCTTTTCCAGGAGACTCGCGACCGGTTGCTGCGCCGGATGCCACCGGACCGCGCCGGTGGCGTCGTCCACGGGGACTACCGGCTCGGCAATGCCATCACCGGCGACGACGGAACGATTCGCGCCATCCTCGACTGGGAGCTGGTCACCCTCGGGGACCCGCTGGCCGACGTCGGCATGATGGCGGCCTTCTGGGACCCGCCCGCCGAGGCGATGCTCGGCACCCGGATGCCCACCGCCGCTCGCGGAGCGATCCCCGTCGACGAGGCTCTCGATCATTACTCGCGACTGTCCGGGACCGGCCTGGACGGCATCGAGTTCTATCAGGCCTTCGCGTGCTGGCGGCTGGCCGCGACAGGACTGCGCAGCTGGACGCGGTACGAATCCGGCGCGATGGGCGAGGACTACGACACATCCAAGTTCGTCACCGCCGCCATGGCTTGGCTGGACTACGCGAATCAGATGCCGACCGGGACTAAGGGGCGGGCATGAGGGAACTCACCGTCGACGCTGCGCGGGCTGCGCTCATGGCACCGGGCGCCCCGTACGAACTGAGCGAGGTCGTCGTCGCCGGGCGGGCGGTGCGCTGCTACCTCAACGCCCCGCCGAACATGCGAGCCGTCTTCGAGTCGATGGGTCAGTACGCCGACCGGGACGCCATCGTGTACGAATCCGAACGTCTCACCTTCGCCGAGCAGAGTGCCGCCGTCGCCCGCTTGGCCGCGACGCTGCGCGCTGGCTTCGGCGTCAGCAAAGGGGACCGCGTCGTTCTGGCGATGCGAAATCTGCCGGAATTCGTCATCGCCTTCTGGGCCTGCCAGGTCCTCGGCGCGGTCGCCGTCCCGCTCAACGCCTGGTGGACGGGGGGTGAGCTTTCCTGGGCGCTCGGCGACGCGGATCCGGCGCTGGCCGTCCTGGACGGCGAACGCTGGCGGCGGCTGCGCGAGGCCGGGTACTCCGCGGAGAGCCTTCCGGTCGTCGTGACTCGTGCCGTGGAAGCGGAGTTGGCGGGAGCCGTTCCGTGGTTCGAGATCGTTCCCGACTACCGCTACGAGGGTGATCTCCCGGAATGCGAGATCGCGCCGGACGACCCCGCAACGATCCTCTATACCTCCGGCACCACAGGCCGCCCCAAGGGCGCGGTCGGAACGGCGCGCAACCACTGCTCCCTGCTGATGGCGGCCGGGTTCCAGAGCGAGGTCGCCCGGCTGACCGGGACCCGTCCGCCCCGGTCGGGCACGCAGCCCGCCTTGCTCAACCCGTTCCCGTTCTTCCACATCGGCGGCCTGTCGTCGATGTACTCGGCGGGCGCCGGCGGGCTGAAGCAGGTCCTGCTGTACAGGTGGGACACCGCCACGGCCCTGGAGATCTGTGCGCTGGAGCGCGTCACGAACCTGGCCGTGGTCCCGACGATGCTCCGCCGGATGCTGGAGGTCCCCGGAAGCGAGAAGTACGACCTGTCCGCGGTCGCGGCCATCGGGATCGGCGGCGCGCCGGGCTCCGCGGACCTGGCTGGACCGGTCGCAGGACGGTTCGGGTCCCGCATCTCGGTCAACCACGGGTACGGGCTCACCGAGACGACCTCGTCGGCCTGCCAGCACAACGGCAGGTCGTTCCTGGAGCGGCCGGACAGTGTTGGTCCGCCCACTCCGGGCACCACCGTCCGCATCGTGGGGGAGGACGGCGCCGACCGGCCGCCCGGCGTGGCGGGCGAGATCTGGGTCCACGGCCCGCAGGTGGTCGCCGGTTACTGGAACAACCCCTCGGAGACGGCGGCCGCGTTCTCCGAGGGCTGGTTCCGCACCGGGGACATCGGCGCCCTTGACGAAGCCGGTTACCTGACGGTGCTGGACCGGGCCAAGGACGTGATCATCCGCGGTGGCGAGAACGTCTACTCGACCGAGGTCGAGGCCGTCCTTCAGGAGCATCCGGCGGTGGAGGAGGCGGCGGTCGTCGGCCTGCCCGACCGCGACCTCGGGGAGATCGTGGCCGCCGTCGTCGTGCCCGTCGCGGGCGCCGCACTGACCGCCGACGAGGTGCGCGAGCACGCCCGCGAATGCCTCGCCGCCTTCAAGGTGCCGGCCGTGGTCATCGTCCGCGACACGCCGCTGCCGCGCAACGCGACCGGCAAGAGCCTCAAGCGCCGGCTGCGCGAGGAACTGGCGGATCCGAACCCGTAGCGGTCGCGCGACGCACCCGGCGGCGGGGCGCGGCGGCATTCCGATACCAACCAACTATTCGGTCAATATTCTCGCGGGAGCGTGAGCGCGATGACCCTCGAAGTGACGAGCCCGGACGACGCGGCCTACGACGACATCGTCTGGGACGGACTGGTCCACAGCTACCGCCCGGCGGCGGATTGGAAGACCCGCGTGTCGCCCGGGCTCAAGTTCGCCACGGCCGCGGACGACGAGATCGACCCGGTGACGTTCGAGGTACTGCGCAACCGGCTCTGGACCATCAACCTCGCGCACGGCGACACCCTCACGCGGATGTCCGGCTCGCCGGTGTTCCAGGGCCTCGACTTCAACATGTCGGTCCTCACCGAGGACGGCGAGATCGTGATGAGCGCGCCGTTCATCCAGTATCTCAACACCGGCTCCCCGCTGGTCGTCCGCTACCTGATGGAGAAGTTCAGCGAATCACCCGGCATCGACGACGGCGATGTGTTCCTGGCGAGCGATCCATGGATCGGCGCGTCGCACCAGATGGACGTGTGCATCGCAGCTCCGGTGTTCATCGACGGGGAGCTCTTCGCGTGGGTGTCCAACGCGGCGCAGCAATACGATCTGGGCGGGATCGTGCCGGGCGGCTGGCCGCAGAACGCGCCGGACATCTTCAGCGACCCGATCGTCTTCCGGCCGTTCAAGCTCATCGAGCGCGGCGTACTCCGCGACGACCTGGAGCAGATGTACCGGCGGCAGTCCCGGATGCCGGACATGGTCGCACTGGATCTGCGGGCGCAGCTCGCCGGGTGCCGGTTCGCGGCCGGCCGGCTCAAGGAGACCTGCGAGGAGTTCGGCGCGGCGACGGTGAAGGCGGCCATGCGCCGGATCCTCGACAACGCGCAGGCCGCGTTTGCCCGCAAGCTGGAACGGATCCCCGACTGCACGCTCAGCGAAGTGCTCTACTTCGACGAGAAGCTGCCCGGCGACCGGACGACGCACCGGGTGCAGTTCAACGTCACCAAGCGCGGCTCCCGGCTGATCGTCGACAACGAGGGCACCGAGGAGCAGAGCGACGGCCCCAACGGCTTCACCTTCATGAACTTCATGGGGATCGTCCTGGGCATCTCCGGGCTGACCCTGCTCCACGAGCACACCTTCTCGATCGGCGGCGCCGACCGCCAGATCGACTTCCGCCCATTGCCGGGCACCCTGACCTGCTGCGACTACCCCGCGGCCGTCAGCGGCGGCGTCCTCAACATCATCAGCGCCTTCGAACGCCTGCAGAACGTCTTCGCCCGGATCATGGCCTGCGATCCCGAGACGAAACAGGACCTGGTGGTCTCCGGGCCGGACCATCCGCTCCTGGTCCTCGCCGGCATGGACGACCGCGGGAACGCCTTCGGCACCGCGATGCTCGAGGGCGCCGGCGCCGGCGGAGGCGCACGCACCCACGCGGACGGGGTGGACTCCTCGGGCCTGTCGATCGACCCCTTGATCAGGATGCCCAACGTGGAGGAGACCGAGCAGTTCTATCCGCTGCTGATCCTCTACCGCAAGGAGGCCGAGGACAGCGGGGGCGCCGGCCGATGGCGTGGGGGAGCCGGCATGGAGGTCGCGTTCACCCCCTATCGCTCGCTCGGCATCGAAGCGATCACCAACGCCGGCGGCCAGGGCATCTCCACGAACCAGGGGATGGGCCTGTTCGGCGGCTATCCCTCACCGACCGCCCATTACCAGGTCTTCACCGGCACGGACGTGGACGCCCAGTGGCGGGCCGGTCGCATGCCGCGCGGGGTCGACGAGCTGTCGCGCACCGAGCATCTGCGGCTGCGGGCCAAGTCCAACGGCACGCCCCTGGCCGCGGGAGACGTCCTGATGCTCGTGGTGTGCGGCGGCGGCGGGTACGGCGACCCCATCGAACGGGAACCGGCTCGCGCGGCCCGCGACGTCGTCAACGACTACGTGTCCCGGGCGGCGGCGCTGGAAGTGTACGGCGTCGCCGTGCGCGAGGACGGGACCGTCGACGAGGCCGCCACGGCCGCGCGGCGGGAGGAGATCAAGGCCGAGCGGCGGACCTGGCCGCCTGCCGCCGACCGCTTCGGTCCGTCCCCCGAACCGCCGTCCGCCCCCGCCACCGGTGAGCCGCCCCGCGAGGTCCACGAGTACGTCACCGCCCGGGACGACGGCGGGCGCCGGGTCCTCGCCTGCTCCCGCTGCGACACCTTCCTCGCCGGCTACCACGGGGGCTACAAGGCCGGCCTGTCCATCAGCGAGACCAGCGTCGAGATCATCCCCCGCGGCGGCGACCCCCGCGACTTCCTGGACGAGGACATGGTGCTGCGCCGCTACTGCTGCCCCGGCTGCCAGACGCTCATGACCTGCGAGGTCGCCCGCCGGTCCGAGCCCATGCTCGAGGAGATCCGGTTCCTGTGAAGCACCTTCGCCCCTACGACGAACGGCACGGCACATGAGCACCTACACCATCGGCATCGACATCGGCGGCACGTTCACCGACTGCGTGGCCGTGGACGGCGACGGCGGCATCGCCATCGGCAAGGTCGCCTCCACCCCGCCGGACTTCCACCACGGCTTCATCGCGTCGATCGGAGCGGTCGCCGCACGCCTCGGCGTCACCCGCGCGGAACTGCTGGCCCGAGCTCAGGACGTCCTGCACGGCTGCACCGTCGGGACGAACGCGCTCGTGGAGAACCGGACCGCCAAGGTCGCTCTGCTGACCACTGCGGGACACCGGGACAGTATCTACACCATGCAGGCCGGCCACCGCCTCGTCGGATCGGACCCCCGCGACATCGCGCACCTCGCCGCGCACATGAAGCCGGAGCCACTCGTACCGAAGTCGCTCGTCGTCGAGATCGACGAGCGGATCGCCTCCGACGGCAAGGTCGTCGTGGAACTGGACGAGGACCGCGCGCGCGAGACCGTTCGCCGGCTGGCCTCCGACGGCGTCGAGGCCTTCGCCATCGCCCTGCTCTGGTCGACGGCCGACAACGTCCACGAGCGGGCCCTGGCGCGGATCGTCGCCGAGGAGGCCCCGACGGCCTTCGTCTCGGTCGGGTCCGATGTGGTGGCCCGGGTCGGGGAGTACCAGCGCACGGTCGCGACGCTGATCAACGCCCTGATCGGCCCGGTCACCAGCGGCTACCTCGCACGCCTGGAGGAGGAGCTGCGCGCGCTCGGGTTCGCCGGCGGGCTGTCGATCATGACCTGCACCGGCGGCCTGATCGACATCGCCCACGCCCGCCGCATGCCCCTGCTGACCATCGGATCGGGTCCCGTGGCCGGGCTGATCGGCGCGGGCCGGCTCGCCCGCGCCGTTGCCCCCGACGAGGGCACCGCCGTCAACGTGCTCACAGGTGACGTGGGAGGCACGACGTTCGACGTCGGGGTGATCCGGCGCGGCGAGCCCGTGACCAGGTCCACCACGCGGTACGGACAGTACGAGTACTTCATCCCCACGCTCGACGTGCGCTCGGTGGGCGCGGGCGGCGGGTCCATCGTCGCCTACGACCAGGACACGCGCAGCCTGCGCGTCGGCCCGCGCAGCGCCGGTGCGGTCCCCGGCCCGGCCGCCTACGGGCGTGGCGGGACCCAGGCGACCGTGACCGACGCCGACCTGGTGCTCGGCCACCTGAACCCCGACTTCTTCCTCGGCGGCGCGCTCGAACTGGACGCGGGCGCGGCGCTGGAGGCGCTCGAACGCGCCGGCCGGCCGCTGGGCTTCACCGCGCTCGAGACGGCCGCCGCCGCCGCGCGGATCGTCGACGACCAGATGGCGGACGCCATCCGTCTGTCCAGCATCCACCAGGGCTACGACCCGCGTGCCTGTGTCATGCACGCCTACGGCGGCGCCGGGGCCGTCCACTGCCCGATGGTGGCGCGCAAGCTCGGAATCAGGACGGTGGTCATGCCTCTCGGCGACCTGGCCGCCGGCTGGTCCGCCTTCGGCGTGGCGTCCGCCGACGCCATGATCGTGCAGGAGATACCGCTGCTGGCCCCGTCGCCGTTCGACCCCGAGGTGCTCAACACGGCGTGGAAGCACCTGGAGGACAAGGTCCGCTCGGCGCTCCCGGCGTCCCAGCCGCACACCGGCGTCGCGCTGGAGCGCTTCGTGGAGATGCGCTACCGGCTGCAGGTCAACGAGCTGCGGATCCCGGCTCCGCGGGGTGTCTACGGTGACGCGGAGATCCAGGAGCTCGTCGCGGCGTTCGAGCGCGAGTACGAACTGCTCTACGGGCGGGGGAGCGGCTACCCGGACGCCGGGTTCATGATCACGGCGATCCGCGTGAGCGCCCGTGCCCGCGTGAGCGCGGACCGGCTGGCGGCAGCGGGCGGAGGCGAGCCCTACGATGCCGAGCCCGCGGGCAGGCGGGAGGTGGTCTGGTACGAACTCGGTACCGTTCCGCGGCCGACCCCCGTCCACGATGGCGGGCTGCTGCGCCCGGGAGCTCGGGTGACCGGTCCGGCGATCGTGGAGTTCGTCGACACCACGCTCGCCCTGCGGCCTGGACAACTGGCCACAGTGGACCCGTGGAGCAGCATCGTCATAGACGCCTGAGCCGGCTCCCAGCCGTGTAAGATATCGACCAGTCGGTTGGCAAGGCGGCACCTTCCCGCCGGCTTCGTCAGCAGTCAGCGAGAGGCTCCGGCGCACAACGGCCGGAGGCTCGCCAGGAGGACTCCCTTGCCGCGACCGTCCCGCCGATCGGAAGTGTGCGCCACCGCGGCGCGGCTCTTCCGCGAGTACAGCTACGCCTCAGCCACCATGGACCTGATCGCCGACGAGGTGGGGCTCAACAAGGGGACGCTCTATCACTACTACCCGGGCAAGAGCGCGATCCTCTACGAGTTGCTGTCCAAGCAGGTCGACGCGACGCTCGAGTTCCTCGACCGGGTCCCGGCCGAGGGCACGATCACCGAGAGGACGCGCGAGCTGGTGCGGCTCCAGGTCGACCACGTGTCCAGCAAGCACGACGAAGTCGTGGTCTTCTTCCAGGAACTGCCCTGGGTGGAGAAGCACCTTCCGCCCGAGCAGGCGGCGGACCTGCGGCGCCGTGTCCGCCGGTACGAGCACTTCACCAAGCAGTTGTTGACCGCGGGCGTGCGGTCCGGGGAGTTCCGTCCCATCGACGTCGCCATGATCATGTCGTCCGTGGTCGGCATCCTGGGGTACGTACCGGTCTGGTTTCGGGGCGCGACCGGAAAAGCCCAGGTCACCCTGGTTCAGGAGCTGACCGACTTCGTGATGAACGGAATCATCGCCGTGCCGCTCGCCGAGACCTCCCCGCCTGCGCCCCCAAAGCCGGCGCGCCGCTCGGGCGCCGCCGCCGGCGGGCGCCGGAGCCGGGCGTGAGCGCCCCCGCCCGTTGACGGCCCCCGCCGGGCTGGGCGGGGCGAGGGCATGGCGAGCCTCGGGCGGGGGTGTCACCCCGGCGGTGCCTCGGCCTCGGCGGGCCGGATCTGCTCGGGGCGGAGGGTGAGGAACAGGGCCGTCGCGTCGGCGCAAAGCCGGTCGCCGTGGCGCAGCGTCCCTGTCAGATAGAGCTTGCGGCCGTCGACCTCCGCGACGCTCGCCTCGACCGCGAGAGGCTCGTCGAGCGGAGTCACGCTGCGGTAGTTCACCGACAGGCTCGCCGTCCGGGCCGGCGGGATGTCCCCGACGCTGACGAGACGGCCGAACAGGTCGTCGAACAGCAGGGCGATGCCGCCGCCGTGCGCCGCGGAGTTGTTGCCGGAGTGGAATCGCCCGAACATCGTCTTCCCGGCCAGGGCGTGTTCGGTGATGCCGGTCAGGCGTATCGGGGGGCTGAAGGTCTGCCCCCGGTCGGGCGCGGGCAGGAACCGTCCGAACCACTGGTCATCATCACCGACCTCATGCCGCGCCAGTACCGCCCGCGTCTGCTCGACCAGCGACCGCGCCTCCGCCACGGCCTCCGGAGGCGGCGCGGCGGCCGCGAAGGTGTCTTGGAGACCGGCCATTTCCCCCACCAGGGCGGCCCAGCCGGGGGCGGCGTTCCGCGCCGCGCGTGCGCTCCATTCCGTCCAGTAGCCGTTCAAGGGAACCGCGACGTGCGGCTGCGGTCTGTCGCTCTCGGTCATTGGCACCCCTGTCCGGCGCCGCCCCGAGTGGGCGGCAGCCAACTCCACGAAACCAACCATTAGGTTGATTAAAGCCGGAAGTGATCGGGTCGCGCGTATTGCCGCCGGTCCGAAACTCTTGCTTTAATCAACCCAACGGTTGGTCAGTATAGATGGGAGTGTGCCGATGAGGGGCCAGGCCACGGGGCCGCTGGCAGGTGTCCGGGTGCTCGAGATACAGGCGATGGGCCCGGGCCCGTTCTGCGCGATGATGCTGAGCGACTTCGGGGCCGAGGTGATCCGCGTCGACCGCGTCGGCGCCGTGAGCGACGGGACCGGCGGCCAGGCGTCCGCCGACGTCCTTTCCCGCGGCCGCCGCTCGGTGGCGGTGGACCTGAAGCGGCCAGGCGGCACGGACTTGGTTCTGCGCATGGTGGAGCAGGCCGACGTGCTGATCGAAGGCTACCGGCCCGGCGTCATGGAACGCCTCGGCCTGGGGCCGGACGCCTGCCTGGCGCGGAACCCGCGGCTCATCTACGGCCGGGTGACCGGCTGGGGCCAGGACGGTCCGTGGGCGGCGCACGCCGGCCACGACATCAACTACATCTCCCTGGCCGGGGTGCTGTGGCCGATCGGCCGCGACGGCGACGCACCGGTCCCGCCGCTGAACTACGTCGGCGACTTCGGCGGGGGCGGCATGCTCCTGGCGGTCGGCATCTGCGCGGCGCTCGCCGAGCGCGCGTCCTCCGGTCGCGGACAGGTGATCGACGCGGCCATGGTCGATGGGGCGGCGCTGCTGAACAGCTTCATGTATGGGATGCGCGCCATGGGTCAATGGGGCGCCGAGCGCGGCCGGAACCTGCTCGACACCGGGGCACCGTTCTACGAGACGTACGAGACCTCGGACGGCAAATGGGTGTCGGTCGGATCGATCGAGTCGAAGTTCTTCGGCAACCTGGTGAGGTGCCTCGGCCTGGACATCGACCTGGAGACCCAAGGCGACCAGGCGTCCTGGCCGGTACTTCGAAAAAGGCTCGCTGCCGTCTTCCGCACCCGCACCCGCGACGAGTGGACCGCCCTGCTCGCCGACGCGGACGCCTGCTTCGCCCCTGTGCTGTCGCCCTGGGAAGCGCCGGAGCACCCGCACAACGCGGAACGCGGCACCTTCATCGAGAGTTTCGGGGTCACCCAGCCCGGCCCGGCCCCGCGCTTCGGGCGGACGCCGGCCGCGATCGGCGGGCCGCCTCCCGAGTCCGGGCAGCATACCGACGAGATCCTCGGCGGCCTCGGCTTCGACGCCGCTGAGATCGCCCGGCTGAGGTCGGCCGGCGACGTCGCGTGAACGTCGGCCCCGAGCCCCTGACTCACCGGCGATGGCCGCGACCGGCGCGATGACCCGAACGAGAACTATGAGCGAGGAGTGGTCATGACGCCTCAGGCAGGCGCCGTCGCGGTGGGGGCGACGGTGGACGAGGTCTTCCGCGAGCGCCTCGCCTCCGAACCGGACGCGGAGTTCGTCAAGTGCGGCTCCGAGTGGCTCACGTTCGCCCAGCTCGACGACCGTACTGACCGCCTCGCGGCCGGATTGGCGTCCCTGGGGGTGGGCCGGGGCACGACGGTCGCCACGCTTTTGCCCAACAGGATCGAGACTGTCGAGATCCTGCTGGCGGTGGCGAAGCTGGGCGCGGTGCAGGCCCCGCTGAACTACTGGCTCAAGGGCGAGTTCCTGGAGTACCAACTCGGCGACTGCGGGGCGAGTGTGCTCATCGCCGACGGCCTGGGGTATGCGGCGGCCAGAGATCTCCTGGCGAGCACCGCGATCGTCCACTGTGTCGTGGTGGACGGCGTGCCTTCCGACTCCACCATCCCCTACGCGGACCTGCAGGGCGAGCGGCGCCCGTTCGAGTCGGTCTCCGAACCGGGCGACCTCATGTCGATCATGTACACGTCCGGGACGACGGCGGCCGCCAAGGGGTGCATGCTGTCCAGCGGCTACTACGTGTCGGTCGGGCGCGCCTACGGCCTTCGCCGGTGGTGCGTTCCGGGGGATCGGATGTACACCGGTTTTCCGATGTTCCACACCAGCGGGCAGATGGTCGCCTTCATGACGGCCTTGGTGAACGGCGCGTCGATCAGCATCGCGCCCGAGTTCCACGCCTCGACCTTCATCGAGGACGCCGCCGCGGACGGTGCGACCACGCTGGTTGGGGTGGGCGTGATGGGAAACCTGCTGCTGGCACAGCCGCCGAGCGCGGCGGACGGCGCTCATCCCTTCCGGCTGGCCGTCTGGGTGCCGATGGGGGAGGAGGAGCAGCGGCGATTCGAGGAGCGATTCGCCACTCCGGTCATCTCCGAGGGCTACGGGCAGACCGAGTGCGTGCCCATCACCGTGAGCGCGCCCGACGGGATGCGCGCACGCGGGACGTCCGGCCAGGTCTCGCCCCTGCTCGAGGTCGCGATCGTGGACGGCGCGGACAACGAGGTACCACTCGGGGAGGCGGGTGAGATCGTCGTCCGGCCCAGGGTGCCGAACGCGATGTACAGCGGGTACTGGAGGAAACCGGACATCACGCTGGCCGCGTGGAGCAGCCTGTGGCACCACACCGGTGACTTCGGGCGGCTGGACGCCGACGGCTTCGTCACGTTCGTCGACCGCAAGAAGGACATGCTGCGGCGGCGTGGCGAGAACGTCTCCGCCTTGGCTCTGGAGAACCTCATCCGGACGCACCCCGCGGTCGCGGACGTCGCGGTGTCCCCGGTCCCCGGACCGTTCGGCGACGACGACATCAAGGCGAGCATCGTGCTCGCGGCCGGGGCGGCCCTGGAGCCCGGGGAGTTCCGCGAGTTCATGAAGGACAAGGTCGCGTACTTCGCGGTCCCCCGTTACGTGGACCTCCGCGACCACCTTCCCGTCAACGCGCTGAGCCGTGTCATGAAACACGTCCTGTGCGACGAGGGCGTCACCGAAGCGATGTGGGATCTCGAGCGACGAGGTCTCGCCGCGGCCGAGGAGGAGAGCGCATGACCGAGGGCAACGAGCCGGACGTCCTCACCGAGCGCCACGGGGGCGTGCTCCTTGTGCGCCTCAACAGGCCGCACCGGCACAACGCCATCGGCGGGACCATGCTGCGCGATCTCCTGGCGGCTTTCGACGAGGCGGCCGCCGACGACACCGTCCACGTCATCGTCACCACGGGCACCTGCGGCTCGTTCTCGGCCGGCGCGGACGCCGCCGACCTGGAGGCCGGAAGGCTTCCGCCGGCGCGCGAACTGCTCACCGGCGACGTGGTCGGCGGCGAGAAGGGCCTCCCGCCGCTGTCTCCGCACGGCCGGAGCATGGACGATCTCGGCAACGCCGGACGCTGGACACTGCGGATGCTGGAGCTGGAGAAACCGGCGATCGCCGCGGTCAACGGGGCCGCCGTGGGCGGCGGCTTCGGCATCGCACTGCTGCACGACATTCTGATCGCGGGGGAGTCCGCCCGGCTGGGCGCCGGGTTCGCGCCGCTCGGGCTGACCGCCGAACTCGGCATCAGCCACCTGCTGCCCCGCATGGTCGGCACGGTCGCGGCGGCGGACCTGCTCTTCACCGGCCGGCTGGTCGGGGCCGTCGAGGCGAAGGAGCTCGGTCTCGTCTCCGAGGCGGTTCCCGACGACCGGCTCCTCGACCGGGCGATGGAACTCGCGCAGCGGATCTCCTCGATGCCGCCGCTCGGCGTCCAGTCGAGCAAGCGGCTGCTGCGCCGGTCCACGCGCGGCGAACTGGTCGATCAGTTGCGCGCCGAGCACTCCGCCCAGACGATGCTCTTCGACCACCCGGACACGCGGGCCGCCCTGGACCGACTCGCCGCCCGGGTGAAGCGGCCGCCCGCGCAGTGAGGTGTCCCGTCAGACTTCCGTGCCGGCTCCTACCTGCCGGACGCCCCGCTTCCGGTAGCCGACGGGGTCGATGACCGTTCGCAGCAAGGCGACCTGTTCGACGGTAGGGGGTTCTGTGACAGGGATGCTCGCCGGGAGGACCGGCTCGAAACCCGTCGCCGCGAGGACGCGGTCCACCGTGACCCCCTTGTGGACGGACTTGAGCCGCATGCGCTGGGAGCCTCGCTCGAAGTCGAACACCGCGAGATTGGTCACGACCAGCTCCGGGCCGCCGCCGATGCCCGACCGGGCGCGTTCGCCGTGCCCGTCCAGGTAGCCGATCCCGGACCGGAAGTCCACGCGTTCCACAAGCGAGCGCGGGCCATGGTCGGCGATGTAGTAGAGCAGCCGCTTGTCCAACGTGCTCATGTCCGCGAGGCCGGCCGTCCCGGCCAGCCGGACCCTGGGGTGGTCGAAGGCGCCGATCACCGAGTTGTTGGTGTTGCCGTACGCGTCGATCTGCGCGGCTCCGAGGCAGAAGGTGCGGAAGAAGCGGCCGTTGGCCACGAAATCCCAGAACTCGGTGTAGAGATCCAGGTACATGACCGAGTCCCGCCACAGGGGCCACTCGAACGTCGAGGCTGACAATTCGGGGGCGGCCGGATCGACGCCGGACCCACCAGGGATCCACACGAGTTCCGGCGCGTGCGTCAACTGCGCCAACCGAATGGCGCACACAGGAATGAACGAGGCGATTCCCGTGCATGTCTGGTCACCGTTCTCGAAGCGCTCGGCGATACGCGCGACCATCAACTCGTCAACGGTGTAGTCGGCGGTGGGCTCGCCGCCGTGCTCAGTGCTCACGAGCGGTTCCGATCTCCAGCTCGGCCAGCCGGTCGGATCCGCCGACGAGCCGGAGATAGCCGGCGTGCGACGGCGGCGCGTGAACGTTCGCGTCCAGGAAGGCGCGGGCGGTGTCGTCGTCGGCGGCGGCACCGACCCAGGCGGCCATGAAGGTGCGGTCGTAGTCGTAGACGGGGAAGAGAGAGGTCGGATGCGCGCCGTAAGGCGCTTCGACGACGGCGTCGACTGCGAAGCCCGGCAGGATCGTCCGGTCGGGTGCCTTGCGCAACTCGGCGGTGGGAACGATCCGCTCAACGCTCACGATGACCCTCCTGGCAGCCCGGGGCATGGTGGTCATGGTCGGGTAGCGCGGGCCGGCGTCGATGCCGACGTTCCCCGCACGGTCGGCCCGGTGCGCGTGCAGGATCGCCGCGTCCAGGGGCAGCGCACGGCATGCGACGACGGGCGGTCCACCGAAGGGGTCGTCCATGACCTTCAGGGCGCCGTTTCCGGTGGTGAGGAGGTCCGTGCCGAACATCGTCCGGGTCGGCAGGAAAGGCAGTCCACGGGCGGCAGCGCCCAGCCGGGCGAACAGCGCGGTCTCTGACAGCTCCTCGACGGCGAGGCTCCCCGCCTCGACCCGGCGGCGGAACGCGCGGCAGAGCCCGAAGTGCTCCATGGTCACGGCGGCGAACGTGCAGGCGGACAGGCAGCCCGCGGCGGCGAGCCAGTCCACCGCGATGCCGCCGCTCAAGGTCACCGCGTGCAGGTTCTTCCGTCCGGCGCGGATGATCTCCCGCACGATCGCCATCGGCGCGCACTGCGTCGGGCCGCCCTGAACGCCGACGATGTCGCCGTCTTCGATCAGCTCGGCCGCCTCTACCGCGCTCATCACCTTGCCGGTCATGGTCCGGCCCGCCTCGACCGCGCGGTCCGGATCACCGGCGGGTGCTCTTATCGATGACCAGCCCCATCGACTGGAAATCGATCGTTCCCGGTGCATCCCACCTGTCGCGGAGTTTGTGCTTGAGGACCCGCCCGACCGCGTTCACGGGCAGCTCGTCCATGAGCTCGACGTACCGCGGGATCGCGTAGTACGGGAGGCTGTCGCGGAAGTAGCGGAACAGCTCGGCGGGCTCGAGCAGCGCGCCGGGCTCCAGGACCAGGCAGGCTTTGATCTCGTCCTCCGACAGCTCAGACGGGACGGCATGCACGGCGACCTGCGCGATGTCCGCATGCTTCAGGATGGCCGTCTCGAGCTCGACCGAGGAGACGTTCTCTCCGCGGCGGCGCAGGGCGTCCTTCTTGCGGTCGACGAAGTACAGCATTCCGTCGGCGTCGAAGTAGCCGAGGTCGCCGGTGTGATGCCACAGGTTCCGCCAGGACTCCAGTGTCGCTGCTTCCTTGCGCCAGTACCCGGCGAAGATCGAGTTGGGCTCGAGCGGACGGACCACGATCTCGCCGGGCCTCCCGGCCGGAAGCACGCCGTCACCGTCATCGACGACGGCCACGTCCAGCCACGGCACCGCACGTCCGGCGCTGGGCAGATCCCGGCCCGTCCGGACCCCGCCCATGGTGGCGGGCAGTACTTCTGTCTGCCCGTAGCCTTCGGCGAGCACCTGGACGCCGAACCGTTCCTCGAACCGGCCCTGGGCCTCCGGGGACATCGGGATGAAGACGCAACGCTCAAGGGAATGATCCTTGTCGCCCGGTCCGGGCGGCGTCGCGAGAAGGGCGGCGCCGATCGCACCGACCGCCCAGAGCTGGGTCGCGCCGGTCTCCCGGGCGCGGTCGATGAGCGTGCCGGCGCGGAACTCGGGCTCGAACCGGATCCGGCCGCCGCCGGCCAGGGTGCTCATCAGCCCGCTGGCGCCGAAGCCGTGATAGAGGGGCAGCGTGCTGATCGAGGTGTCCGACGGCTTGAACCACTCGAACATCAGGTGCGCCTTGGGCCAGTGCAACATGTAGCCGTGGGTGATCATGCAGCCTTTGGGGAGTCCGGTCGTGCCCGAGGTGTACAGAATGCTCATCAGGGTGTCCGGCTCGGGCGCGGGCCACACTGGATCTGGGTCGATGAACAGGTCGGTGAAGCCGGCGACACCGCGAGCCCGGCCGTCCAGTGCCACCAACCGCGTGGCAAGGCCCGTCTCCCCGACCATCGCGGTGGCCGTCTTCTGCGCGGCCGCATCGACGATGAGCAGCGACGGATCGCAGTCGGTGAGCTGGTAGCGCAGGAACTCGCCGCGCAGGTAGATATTGAGCGGGACGCTGACCGCACCGAGTTCGGCGCAGGCGAACAGAAGCTCGACCGCCTCGATCCGGTTCGCCATGATGGAGGCCACCCGGTCTCCCGGACGGACGCCGAGGGCGTACAGGCCGGTCGCCAGGCGCTGCGCCCGGTCGCGCACGTGCTCGGCGGTGAGCCAGCCGCCGCCCACCGCGATGAAGTCACGACCTGGGGCGTCAGTGATCCGTTGCTCGAGCTGCGCGGGCAAGGTGGACGCGATCGAGATGCTCATGTGTGCTCCTTCCGGCCACGCACTGGGAACGCCGTGGCCTGACCGTTCCGCTCGGCCGGCGAAAGATTGGGCGGGCGGCCTGTGCGGGGAGGTCAGTACGACCGGGGTAGGCCGAGTGAGTGCTGGGCCAGGTAGTTCAGCGCCATCTCCCGGCTTACCGGCGCCGACCGCATCAGGCGGGTCAGGCCCCATAGGTCGCCGAGCCCGTACTCGCTGGCGAACGCGTTGCCGCCGTGCACCTGCATGGCCTGGTCCAGAGAGAACAGCGCAGCATCCGCCGCCGCGAGCTTCGCGACGGCGGCGGCCTCCCCCGCGCCGGGCGATCGGCGGTCGAAGAGCCAGGCGGCCTTCGAGGCCATGAGGCGGGCGAGATCGAGTTGGACCTTCACCTCGGCCAGCGGATGCGCCAGGCCCTGGTGGGCTCCGATCGGCACACCCCAGACCTGCCGCTGCCCGGCATAGTCGACGGCCTTGCCCAGGAAGTACCGCGCCAGGCCGGTGGCCTGGGCCGCCACGTTGACCCGTTCGGGGTTCAACCCGGAGAAGACCTGCGTCAGCCCCTGATCCGGCACGCCGCCGACGAGCCGGTCGCCGGGCACCGCCACGTCGTCGAAGAACACCGAGAACTGCCGGTCCGGCGCCTTGATCTCCATCGGGATCGGGCTGGACTCCAGGCCGGGGGCGCCGGTGTCCACGATGAACAGGCTCAGCAGGCCACGGCCGTCCCGACCGGTTCCGGTGCGGGCCACCACCAGCACCGCGTCGGCCACGTCCATGCCGGTGATGAACTGCTTGGCGCCGTTGATGATCCACTCGTCGCCGTGCCGGGCGGCGGTCGTGGCGATGCCGGTGGTGTTCGAGCCGGCGTCCGCCTCCGTGATCGCGAAGGCCATCCGGGTCCGCCCGCAGGCCAGGCCGGGCAGCCACGCGCTCTTCTGCTCGTCGGTCCCGAAGTCGCTGATGATGGGGGCGCACATGCCGGCCACGATGAGGAAGAGCAGCGGGCAGCCCTGAGCGGCGAGTTCCTCGATGACGATGGCCATCTCCTGCAGCCCTCCGCCCCCGCCGCCATAGCGTTCGGGCACGTTCACCCCTCCGAAGCCGGCGGAGAAGACCGCCTCCCACAGGTCGTCCGTGAACCGCCCCTCCACGGTGCAGCGAGCAAAGTACCCGTGGCCGTACTCGGCTCCAATCGCGCGCACCGCCTCACGGATCGCGAGGTGCTCATCCGACTCGCTGAAGTCCACACCGACCCCTTCGCCACGGGCCCGCAGCGGCCCGAGATACCAACCGATAAGTTGATTACAGCAGGAAAGGGGCTGATGGGCAATCGCCTCGAGGTCTTACGCTTCCCTCATGTGTCGAGGTACGACGTCGCTGACGCAACCTACCCGTCCAGGAGATCTCTACCGTCATTACCAACTAGATGGTCGAGATGCTACTGTCGCTTGGACATCCATCTGCACCCGGCAGAACCGGGCAGAGCGCAGGCGATGGGCCGACCGCGCGGACCATGTCCTCGGCCGGTTCCGTCATGCGACTCTGCCGACGCGCTCTTCGGCCGACGAAAGGGCAGGAACCTGTGGACTCTGGCAAGCTCGAGCTCACGGTCGGGCTCCGCAACTTTGCTCCGGCCCCGCCGGATGACTGGCGGCACCTGCTCGACCAGGCTCGGGCCGCGGATGCGGCCGGGATCGAACGGATCTTCGTGAGCGACCACGTCGCGTTCGGTCGTGATCTAGGCTCCTATGCCGATCCGAGTCGGGGCGGAGTGGCCGGCGGTCGTCAGCCCACGGGCCCGGACGGCGACTGGTTGGAGGCCCTCACCGTGCTCGCGGCCATGTCTGCCGTCACCGGCCGGGTCAAGCTGGCCACCAATGTCCTCGTAGCACCACTGCGCCCGGCCGTCGTACTGGCCAAGACGGCCGCGACCATCGACGTCCTATCCGCCGGGCGTTTCGAGCTGGGCGTCGGCGTCGGCTGGCAGCAGGCCGAGTACCGCGCGGCCGGCGTCGACTTCGGCCGACGGGGACGGCTGCTTGACCAGACGCTCGAAGCGTGCCGACAGTTGTGGACTGCGGACGAGGCGAGTTTCGTGGGTGACGGCTTCTCTGTTGCGGGCATCCACATGAGGCCCAAACCGACCCGATCCGCGGGGGTCCCGATCTGGATCGGCGGACGCGCCCGTCCGGCCGTGGCCCGCCGATTGGCGCGCTACGGTGCCGGCTGGATTCCCTGGGGCGCCACGTCTGCCACATTCACCGACGCCGTTGGCGACATGCGTGAACTCGTCAGTGCCGAGGGCGGTGACTTGAGCCACGTCCGGATTGCTTATCCGCTGGTCAATGCCTTCCTACCGACAGGTGGCGTGGACTACGCGACAATGTTCGCTGATGTCCCCCGGCTCGCCGCGAGCGGTGTCACCGACTTTCGCACGCTGCTCCGAGTCCCCAGGGAGTACGAGGCGGCTCGCCAGATGCTCGGCGAGTTGGCCGATCGGTTCGCAGAGGCGTCGCGCGGCTCACAGCCTTGAGCCGGAGCCGGAGCCGGAGCCGAGTTGCCCCGTCCGACCGGCCGACCCGAGCCTTTCACATCACAGACCGTTGCTTTTCGGCGACAGCGCCTTTCACGCCGGCATATGCAGGCCGTGGGTATGGAGCGAGTCTATGATCCGGGGCCTGGCCACCGTGCGGCACACTGGTCAGGGAACTGACGCATGCAAGCGACGTTCTGCAGGGGGCTTCAGACTTCCGAGTGCGTGGTCTAGCGAGGCGCCGCCTTCACGCTCGGTCGGCGCGAGTCGGTGCTCTGCTGGGGGCCCCGCACCGCCGGGTTTCAGTGGCGGTCACGCCTGCTGAATTGCATGAGAGCGCGGTGGTCGTCGATGCGTATTACGGCACTCGCCGCGGGCTTCCCGGAATCACCGCGTCGGCCACGACATTGTGCGCTTGACTATCCAGCGGTGCCCGACGTCGGCGCCGGGGCCCCATGCCAGGAGTGGGCCGGCGGGATGCTGTGCACCAGCGGCTCCAGCCCGAGCTTGTCATG
This sequence comes from Actinomadura napierensis, assembly GCF_039529375.1. Lineage (NCBI taxonomy): Bacteria > Bacillati > Actinomycetota > Actinomycetes > Streptosporangiales > Thermomonosporaceae > Actinomadura > Actinomadura napierensis. Next base: position 16,577 of record NZ_BAAAMR010000044.1, on the reverse strand, counting down.
AGTGTTGGCCGCCGAGATCCCGACAAAGGTCGGCAGACCGGCACGGTCGACCAGCACATGGATCTTCGACTGGCTTTTGCCAGGTCGACAGGATTCGGGCTCGTCAGCTCCCCCATGGGCCGCCCAGACGCTGACCGAGTCGGTGTCGGCGACAGCCGGTCGCGCACCGCGCCAGTCGAACCGGCCGGCCGCCCCTAGCTCGTTCAGGACGATGCGGTGCAGCTTGGCCCAGACCCTACCGTGGAGCACCTGCGCGATACGATGCCGGCAGCGACCGCCCGGCGCGTTGGTGTTGATCGCCGTGCTGCGGGCGCACCGCGACCGGCAATGGGCTGAGGCCGCCGCGTATGGGAACCGGTACTGCGACTGTTGGCAGGTGTTCGTCAACCTCAACGGCGAACGGGCCTCTTTCGGGTGCCTCATTTTCATCCCTCAGCACACGCTGGCCGAGCATCGCTTGCCGCGGTGATGGAGCGGTGGATGCAGACCTGCCGCTGTGAACAAAAATGTTCCTTGACCTGCGTGGACGAGGTTTGCTGCCTGAGCATGGTGCTCGGCTCATCGTCGAGGGTGTCCGCCACGCGCACATGCCCGTCCCCGCCGATCATGGCCACCGGCTCGGCCGCCTGTGGTCCGGGACGCACGAGCACCCGTGTGCGGCGGGCGGCGCTGGGGCGCTCCCACAGCCGGATGAGCGCGCTGAGGAGACGCTCCAGGTAATGGGCAGGCGTGGCTGAAGGTGCGCGAGCTCGCCCGCGATCTACGAGGGAGTTTCGTCCTGTATCTGTGGTGTCAAGTGCCCCGCCAGGTGACAGTGGCCTCGCCGGTGAGGCGGCGGCTCATCAGGTCGATCATTGCGACGTGGATCATGGCTTCGGATCGGGCCGGCAAGGTTTCGTAGTCGCGGGCCAGGCGGCGGTGCAACATCAGCCAGCCGAACGTGCGCTCCACCACCCAGCGCCGCGGTAGCGGCACGAATCCTTTGGTGGCGGGGTCGCGGCGGATGGGCTCCAGGTCGATGCCCAGGGTGGCGGCATGGTCGATGGCCTTGGTGCGGTAGGCGGTGTCGGTCCACGCCTTGGTGATCGTCGGGTGTGTCGCGGCCACGCCGGTCAGCAGCTGCATGCCGGCGGTGCCGTCCGGCACGCTGGCCGCGGTGACCAGCACCGTCAGCAGCAGCCCGAGGGTGTCGGTGATGATGTTGCGCTTGCGGCCCACGATCTTCTTGCCTGCATCGGTGCCCTGACTGGCGCGGGGCACGTCGATGGAGGTCTTGACGCTCTGGGAGTCGATGATGCAGGCGCTGGGCTCGGCCCGGTGGCCCTCTTGCTCGCGGAGCAGGTCGCGCAGCAGCCCAGTGAGCTGGGCGAACACTCCGTCGCGCTCCCAGCGGGCGAAGTAGGCGTACACGGTCTGGTAGGGCGGGAAATCGTGCGGCAGGTAGCGCCACGGGATGCCGGTCCGGTCGAGGTACAAGATCGCGTTCATCAGGGTACGCAGGTCGTGCTCGGGTGGACGGCCGATGGCCAGCGCACTGGCCAGGCGTTGTTCGCGCCAGGCGGTCAGGACCGGCTCGATCAACGCCCATCGGGCATCGGACAGATCACTGGGATAACCACGGCGTGTGCTCATGAACACGCCTGTACGCCACGCGGAACCAGATGCCCAGGCGTATGCAGAATCCGGCAAGGGCACAGACCCCACCTCACCTGAGGTTCTGGGACGAGACAGAAATATGTGGGCAAACCAACCCCGCATCCGCCTCCATCGCATCCCAAGAGGCTCCAAGACTCGCCAACCCCATCGCATCGGCCCTCAATGTCCCTCCAGAACCGCCGTCAACCGCCAGTCACCGGGACGAAATTCCCTCTAAGAGCGTGTCTCACGTGGATGGCGGGTGTTATGCGGGATCGTGTTGTCGGATCTTGCGTTGCGGCTGGTGCCGGATGAGTTGTGGGAGCTTGCCGAGCCGCTGATCCCGGCGTTCAGGCCACGGCGGCAGGGCGGTGGGACGGCGGCGGTGGATGATCGGGCGGTGTTCACCGCGATCGTGTACGTGCTGACCAGCGGGTGTGCGTGGCGGCATCTGCCCGCGGAGTTCGGCGTCAGTGTGCCGACCGCGCATCGCCGGTTCAGCGCCTGGACGCGGGCGGGATTGTGGCCGCGGCTGCACCGCGCGGTGCTGGACGAGCTGGGTGCGCGGGGGCAGGTGGACTGGGGGTCGGCGATCGTGGACGCCGCGGCTGTCCGCGCGAAAAGGTGCCCCTATGTGCTTCGTCAAGCTGGGGCGGGGATTGGCGGGCGATACAGAGTGCCGTCGCGGAGCATGGCGTAGAGAACGTCGATGCGGCGTCGAGCCAGGCAGGTGATGGCGGCGACGTGGTGTTTGCCCTCGCTCCGCTTCTTGTCGTAGTAGGCCCTGCATGTTGGGTCGCGCAGTGAGGCGAAGGCGGCGAGGTAGAAGGCGCGTTTGAGTTGCCGGTTGCCGCGCCGGGATGGGCTTTCGCCGCGGACGGAGGAACCCGAGGTTCGGGTGGCGGGGGCCAGGCCGGCGTAGGCGGCCAGGTGCCCGGCGCTGCGGAAGCGGCTGCAGTCTCCGACGTCGATCAGGATGCGGGCGGCCGTCCTGAGCCCGATGCCGGGCATCGAGGTCAGGACCTGGGAAAGAGGATGGGCATCCAGGAGTTCTTCGATCCGTCCTGCCAGGACGGCGCGTTGGTCGGCCACGGAGTTCAGCGACCGCGCCAGGCTCGGGATGATCAGTGCGGCCGCGTCCGTGCCGGGCACCGTGACGGTCTGCTCCTGCAGGGCGGTCAGGATGTCGTCGATCAGGCGTTCGGCCATCCGTGGTGCCCGGGATCGCAGCACGCGCACCAGTCGGTCTCGTCCGGCCTCTCTGAGTTGCGCCGGAGAGCCGAAGCGTTCCAGCAGGACACGCGCGGCGGGGCGGTCCAGCCGCGGCCCCAGCACCCGTTCCAGGGCAGGGTGGATCTGGGTGAGCAATCCACGCAGGCGATTGACCAGTCGAGTCGATTCCTGGGCCAGGTCATCGTCGAAGCCGACGAGCATTTGCAACTCGGCAACGGCTTCGACCTCGGGCGCCAGCCGGCGAAGGGTGTGCGGCATGGTGCGGGCGGCGTCGGCGATGATGAACGCGTCTCGGGCGTCGGTCTTGGCCTCGCCGGGATACAGGTCGGCGATCCTCCGCATCGCCAGTCCAGGCAGGTAGGCGACCTGGCATCCCATGTCGCGGGCCACCGCCAGCGGCAACGCGCCGATGGATGCGGGCTGGTCGACCACCACCAGCACCGTGCCCCATCGAGATCTGAGACGCTCCAACAACTCTCGCAGTTTGGGCTCGTTGTTAGGAAGCCGCTGATCGAACACCTTCTTGCCCGCCGGAGTCAGTCCGGTCGCATGATGTTCGCCTTTGCCGACGTCCAGGCCACAAAAGACGCCGATGTTGCGGGGGTCGGTCACGTGTCGCCTTCCGTTCGAAGCATCTCCTTCCCGGCCCCCTGCGGCATCAGCGTGCCGGCACCCACGTTACAAAGAGCCTGCCAGCCCGAGGGCTGCGCGGTCATGCCCCTCATCAGCGGTCTGCCGATGCCTCCGAATCTGGTGACATCACCTTTTCGATCATGGACCGACTGGGGGCACGCAGTCATGCCAGACCCAGAGACCGGGGACCCGTTTCCGGATCAGCAAGAAGGTAACGGGGGCACGCTGACCGGCCCCAATCCGGTCGATCGGGGCAAGAGGGGCAGCAAACTCCACGTCCTGTCCGACGCCGCCGGGTTGCCGTTGGTGGTCGCGGTGTCGGCGGCCAACGTCCACGACAGCCAGGCCCTCAAACCGCTGCTGATGGCGTTGCCGGCGATCCGATCGCGCCGTGGGCCACGTCGGCGACGGCCGGTGAAGATGCGTGCCGACAAGGCGTACCACTCCGCCGAGCACCGGAGCTGGCTGCGGCGACGCGGAATCGTGCCGCGGATCGCCCGGCCCGGCATCGAGTCCGGCGAGCGACTGGGCCGCCACCGCTGGGTGATCGAACGAACGCTGGCCTGGCTGCTCGGCTACCGGCGCCTGACCATCCGCTACGAACGCCACGGCCACCTGTTCAACGCCTTCCTCGCCCTCGCCGCCACCATCACCTGCTACAAGAAGCTAACCAAACACCCCACATGAGACACGCTCTAAGAGAATCGCCCCGCCCCAACTTCGCGCCTCGCTGCGCTCCCTCGACCTCGGTTGAGCCAGAATACGCTTCCATCCCATTTGTGCCACCCGACACGTTGAGTTAGTGACACCTCTCGGCCTCAGTTCAATGCCTCACGGGACGTACGTTTCGGTTGGCAAAAATTGCAATTAACAATCCACCTTAAAGACTCTGCATCTTACTGGATACTCACCAAGGAGTCGAGGCTTGGCGGAGTACTCTGTTGCAGTTTACCTTGAGCTTATTTCGGACATCATGAGACGATGCCGCTTCCGACGCACGCGAGGGGGGCTCTGTGGAGGGCGCTGAAGCGAAAGACACGTCCTTGCCGGACCTTACCAATGTTCCTTTGGAGTACGGCGAGGAAACCCCGGCGGTGCTGGCGGAGGCCCTCCGGCTACTTCTTCAGCGTTTGGACCTGCAGCAGGAGACCCTCTCTTCGTTCAATGCGAGTTTGAGCTGATGGGTGCTCTCGCCTCTGAACATCGATTGCTGATTGATCATTTTCGGGAGTTGGCCCATGGGCTCGGCGGCCCTGACGCGGTGGGCTGTCTAGCACAAGCCGAGTACAGCAAGCATATGCTGCTCATCCGCGCGATCGTCGAGCATGCCGGTGCCGAATCGGTTGCGCACCACGCTTATCAGCGTCTTGCTTCGCTCTACCAACGTTCCCCGCAGGCCGTGGCCGCGTTGATCAGCCGCCCGGAGGTGGGAGCCTGGGCGGTGGACTGCTTGCGGGCGTTGCGTGATGGCCGACCAGATGCCGCCTGTGATCGACTCGCACACTGGGCCGACCTCCCAGATCAGGCTCAGCCCAGATGCCGGATATCTGCTGGAGGCCTGCAGTTGGACGTCGCTATCTCCGGTGTGGACCCGTCTCTGCATCGGTACCGCTATGAGGTTGATCAGCCTGACCTTGACCGCTGGCACGAGCGGCTGGCCGGAGCTTGGCGCATTCTGGTCACCCGACACCGCCCTCTGGCCGAAGAGCTCACCGTCGGCCTGCGCACTGTTGTGCCGTTGCGGCGGGTACCAGGCACCGTAGTGGTGAGTGCGACCTCTCCGGCAGCGTTCGGGGCCGTCGCGACCTCGCTTCCAACCGATGACGTCACCACGGCCGAGACACTGATCCATGAGTTCCAGCACGTCAAGCTTGGTGCCGTCCTGGACATGCTGCTCCTGGTACGGCCCGAAGCCGCGGCCCGCGCACATTATTACGCGCCATGGCGCGACGATCCGCGCCCGCTGGTCGGGCTGTTACAAGGCGCGTACGCGTACCTGGGCGTGGCCCGATTCTGGCGCCGAGAACGGTTCGCCGTCCCGTCTCTGAATGGGCACATCGAGTTCGCGCGTCGCCGCGTCGAGGCGCACCAGACAACGGGAACACTGTTGGCATCAGAGGGGCTGACTGATGATGGGGTTGAGTTCGTCTCGCTCATGCGTGGCCAACTGGCGGCGTGGCTCAGTGAGCCTGTTCCGGAGCGGGCGTTACGGCGGGCCGCGATGCTGAGCGCTGCACATCGCAGCCGCTGGCGGCCGTCATGATCGTCCCATTCCAGCAGTTCGTCCTGAAGGTGCACAGCCGTTGCAACCTGGCTTGCGACTACTGCTATGTGTACGCGATGGCCGATCAGGGGTGGCGATCACAACCGCGCCGCATGCCCGATCAGGTTGTCGACGACACGCTGGCTCGCATTGCTGAGCATGCTGTCGCTCACCGGCTGCCGAGCGTGCGGATTATCCTTCATGGCGGTGAGCCGCTGCTTGCCGGCCCTGACCTGCTAACTGCTCTAGTCGACCATGCGCGGGCAGTGATCCCGGCTCAGGTCCTGGTCAGTTTGCAGACTAACGGGGTTCTGCTGGACGACCCGACGTTGGCTTTGCTGCGCGCACACGAGGTCCGCATCGCGGTGAGCTTGGACGGTGATGCCGTCACCACCAACCGGCATCGTCGGTTCGCCGATGGCCGAAGCAGTCATGCCTCCGTGGTGTCCGCGCTGCGGCGGCTGCGGCACGTTCCCGAGGCTTTTGCGGGAATCCTGTGCACCATCGACCTGCAGGCAGATCCTGTTGGCTGCTACGAGGCCCTGCTGGAGTTCTCGCCTCCTCAGCTGGATTTTCTGCTGCCGCATGGCAGCTGGTCCTCGCCCCCACCGTTCCGACCAGCCGATGATTCAACGCCGTACGCCGATTGGCTTCTGGCGGTGTTCGAACGCTGGTACGGCGCACCCGCGCAAGAAACCTCTATCCGCCTGTTCACCGAGATGATGCAGCTGCTGCTCGGCGGCCCCGGTGGTTTTGAGGGGCTCGGGCTCCGGCCGTCGTCGGTGATCGTGGTCGGCGTCGACGGCGGCATCCGTCAGCTGGATTCGCTTTCGGCGGTGGCAGCGGGTGTGGCCGATCTTGGGCTGAACGTGGCCGCGGATTCCTTCGACGCGGCACTAACTCATCCGTTGACGAGGGCACGTCAGGCGGGGCTTGCCGGGCTGGCGCGGACCTGCCAACGGTGCACACTGGTCCACACGTGTGGTGGTGGTCTTTTTACTCACCGTTACGACGGTCGGCAGAAGGGAGATTCCTTTGCTCATCCGTCAGTCTACTGCCCCGACCTGACCAAACTGATCACGGCGGTGGATGCCAGGATCCATCGTGATCTCAATAGGGTTCGAGGTCCAGGTTGATGCGCTGGCGGCTGCGCGCAGCAACGACCTCAGGATGGTCGGAGGCCAGTTCCTCGTTGTAGAGGGTGATCGTGTCATGTAGCAGCCGGGTGGCCTGATCCCCTTTACCAGCACCACGCAGGTCGATGCTCAGATTCGCCGACGTGGCCAGTGTGGCCGGATGTTTCGGTCGGATCTCCTTCCCCAGCGCCAATGCCTGCTCGTCGAGAGCTTGAGCCTCCGCCACTTTGCCGGCGACGAACAGGTCACTGGCCAGATTGACGCGGGCGGCGATTGTGAACGGGTGCCTTTCGCCGTAGACCTGTGTGATGCCCTGCAACGCCTCCCGGTCCAAGGTTTCGGCATCGAGGGGGGAGCGGAACTGACGGAGCACCACTGCGAGGTTGACTTGCGTCGCGAAGGTGATGCTCGAGACCGGCTTGTCTTTGTCCTTGCACTGGGCGAGAGTCTCTTCGCCCAGCTCTGCTGCCTCCCGCAGGTCGCCTAGCGCCCGTAGGTTAGCGATCTGGTCGGCTGCCGCGATCAGTGTGTAGCGGTGATTGTCGCGGAGGTAGCTGCGGCAGCTCTGCACGACACGTCGTCCCTGTTCGGCGGCTTCTTGGTATTTGCCCGCTTTGCGCAACGCCACCGCGAGCCCGCGGTGCGCGTTGAGCAGGTCGAGATTGAGACGCTTGTCGTGGAGCGGCCCGAACTCGCGGCATACGCTCTTGGCCTTCTCCAGAGCCCGGTCATATTCGCCGAGTTCCCGCAGATCACGGGCGAGCGCGTCCAGGGAGGCAAGCGTCCGGGGGTTGGTTGGACCTAGGTCGTTCTTGCGCAGCGTGTAGGTCTCCTCGTCCCAGCGCTGCGCTTCCTGGAAATCACCGAGCCGCCGATAGTCGGCCGCAATGTTATTGTGGACGTTCAGCGTCGGTGCCTGACTGGAGGCGAAGACCTGCTCGAACTTTGGGAGCAACGCCATGTCTTGGGCTAGGGCCTCCTCGAACCTGCCCAGGAACCGCAGGTCCGCGCCCTGGCTGTTGGCGCAGATAAGCCCGACTTGCACCGCGGCCTCCCGCTCCAGGTCGGCCGTTTCCGGGTCGTTGATGCGTTGATCAGCAAGAGCAAGGGTGCGCTTGTTGCGCTCAAAGGCGTCCTCGTGGCGCTCGGCGAGCCGCATGGCGATGGCTACTTCGGTGGCAAGCCTCAGCACCAGCAGGTCGTTCTCGCCGAACCTGTCCTCCCACTCCTTCAGTGAGAGTTCACCCAGCCGGAGACTTTCGGTGTGCCGGCCTCGCAGGTGCAGCCGCCGCACTTGATTGATGATCAGTGTTCGCATTTCGGGGGCATCTGACCTCAGCGCCCCGGACGGCATGATATGCGGCAGGGTCCTATTATAGGCGCGGTCGTAGTCGTGCCGGTCGGGGGCGCAGGGGTCGCTGGCCGCCAGCAGCGTCTGCACCGTCCGCCTGTACTCCACGGCCTCCTGCGGCGTGTCCAGCAACGTCTGCTCTTGGGTGAGTCGCTGTACGACCGGATGCATCGATAGGACGTCTCGCGCACCATTGTATCGAATCAGGGAGAAGCCCACCAGCTCGTCGCGTGCGGCCTGGAAGCGGGCAGGGTCTGACAGGGCATCGCCCAGGGTGCCTGGCCCGTCGACGCTTGCGCGCTGTTGCAGCAGTTCCTGCGCCACCCGTCCGGGCGCGAAGAACGACAGCAGCCGGAATAGACGCTGCGCGTCCTGGCCCACCCGCTGCAACGACAGGCTCCACGTCGCGGCGACGGTGGTGGACTTGTAGCTGATGTCGGCCTTCTTGCTCATCGCCGCGTGCGGTGAGCGGTCGAATTCCTTCAGGTAGGGGCCCACCTCCATGCCTGTGCGTTCCAGATAGGCGCCCGCGTGCACGATGGCCAGCGGCAGGTGACCGAGCGTTTGGGCGAGTCTGCTCACGTCGGCCTTGCGGCGGGCGGCTTGCGCCGCATCGTCGGTAGGTCCTAGCTGGGGCACCCTCCTGTGTAGATATTCGGCCGATTCGACGGCGTCGAAGCCATTGATTTCGGTTCCGGTGGCACCGGCGCGGCCCAGCCAGTCACGTACCTGTGAGGTGATGATGACGTGGCCACCTGATGGGGCCGGTTGGGGCAGGTAACTTTGAACATCGTCCGGGGAGGCGGCGTCATCGAAGATCAGCAGCCAGCGCAGATTTCTGTCCTCGCACAGCCGGCGGCGGACCGCCCACGGCGCCTTTTCCCGCTCGGTTATCGGCACATCCATGTCCATGCCGAGCATGTCATTGCCGAGGTGGGCGAACGAGGTGGCGATCAACTCGGGTCTGGCAGCTTCGATCCACCAGACGATGTCGTACTCGTCCCGATGGCGGTAGGCGTACTCGACGGCGATCGCCGTCTTGCCGACACCGCTGAGCCCATACAAGGTCTGTGGGGTCGATGTGGGCGCGCTGCCTGCGGTACCGCTCCCGAGCAGCCGAGTACGCAGTGCCTCCAGTTCTTTCTCACGCCCGGTGAAGTATGGGGGGCGAGGAGGGACTCTACGCCCCCAGATCGGAGGCAGGAGTTCGGTTCTATGATCGTTATTCATCACGCGCCCCTTGTCGTCCTGCCGAAATGATAGGGCCCGATCTCCGCAACGAACCGGCCGGTGTGGAGAGTGCCCATTTCCCCCGATGGTGGCCGGTGTCGGTCACATTGGGCAGCTTTGGTGTGTTTGGGTGTATCCCACTCTCACGGTTCTGCAAAGACGACCCTTCGGCCATAGACCCAGCGCTAAGTTTCCATCACTCTCAGCGGTGAGACTGGGAAACGCCACTGAGTCGTTCAGCGCTCGCAACACTGTCGATCGTAGGAGACGATCACGTTGGCTGCCGCTCCGGAGAGCAGGGGACCTGTCCGCCCCCCGTACGCTCCTTGGCATCCAGCCGCGCCCCTAGTGCCTCCCCGCAACATCACAGCCGGCCGAGGAGGTCCAATCAGCTGGCCCCGGACGTGCGACGCGAGTCATCCATGGTCACGACCAGGGGAGACAGATCCCGTACGGGAAACAGATCCGGCGACGCCGGAAGCCTCGACAGAGGCTGAGTGCACCTGGGACCGTGCGAGCGCATTGGCGCAGCAAGGCCACCACGCCAGAATGGCAGGTGACCTCGAAGAAGCGGCCAGACTGCTTCGCACCGCGCTGTCCCTGTACGGAGCAGTGGACGACCTCGCCGCAGCCAAACCCCTCTACGCTGCCCTGATCGAAGTCCGGTTCGCTCAGGGCGACTATGGCACGGCGGTGGACGTGGCTCGAGAGGCCCTCACTGTGCTGCCCGGTAACCAGCAGGCTCTCCTGGGACTTGCCTACTCCCGCTGGTATCAGGGACATGTCGCGGACGCCATCACCGTCCTGAGTGAAGCGGTCGCAGACCAGCCTGGCGGGCCGACAGCGCGACGTGCACGAGGACAGATCCTCGCCGATCTCGGCCGTGCCATGGCAGCACTGGGGGATCTGGATCCTGAAGACGACGATCCGGATACGCGATCGGCTCTAGCTCTGGCGCTGGATGCGCTGGGCCGGGTCGAAGAAGCGGACCGCGAGATGGAAAGCGCCCTCGACCTGGCACCCGATCGGCCTCGCACTCATCTGCGGCTGGCCAGGGTCGCGCTGCGGCGCGGGGACTCGAGCCTGGCACGCGAAAGCCTGCAGCGGACACTGGCAGGCCAGCCGGAACTACCTCCAGCCCATGCCGCTGAAGCCGAAAGACTCCTTGAGACCCTGCCCGGGACTGACGTAGCCCCCTGACCCGTTGCCATCCACCGGTTAAGGTCGTAATTCACCGTTCCATCGAGGTGACTGACCTTGCCAGAAAAGCGCGCCCTGCTGATCTGCGTCTCTGGATACGCCGCACCGACCAGAGATCTGGACTTCGCCGTCCCGCCGGTCCAGCGGCTGGCGCGGATCCTGCAAGATCATTACGAGTACGAGGTTACCACGGTGGTCGAGCCGGGGCTTCGCAGTGCCGACATCGACGCTCATGTCCGCCGCGCCATCATCGACGCGAACGCTCAAGCACGGCTGCTGGTACTGATCGTGGCCCACGGCCGGAGTACCGACTCCCAGCACCTGCATGCGCTCGGAATCGATCAGAGCCTCGCGGCTGAGGTAGGGAGCTGGCTTCATCTGGTTCAAAACCGTCAGGGACCGATGACACTCTTCCTGCTGGACACCTGCGAATCGGGGACCGCAGCGCGGCTTTCCTGGATAGGGGACTACGCGGAGGAGTCGCTGCAGTTCTCCGTGCTGTCCGCCTGCCAGGCCGAGCAGAGTGCCTTCGACGCCGTGTTCACCCAGGCCTGCGCCAACGTCCTGGAGCAAATCGCCCTCGGCAGCCTCCAGGTCGCCCGGTGCGGGCGCCTCTTGCCACTGTCGACCTTCGCCAAGGCCGTGAAGACCGAAGTCGCCTCCCTACGAAAGCGCATCAGCAAGTGGCCGCAGCATGTGATCGCGATCAGAGCTGACTCCGCTACCGATCTTGACGCGCGGCTGAACTTCTTCACCCATCCCGACGTCGACCTCCCCGACCTGCTCATCGCCGATGGCGTAGATTCCGATCGGCTGGACTTGCCGACGTCCGCGGATGAGGGCCTGGACCTGCCCTATCTGCTCGACCGTGCTGCCTGCTTCGGCGCCTTCGCCGATCGCAGCGACAAGCTCGCCGGGTGCTTCACCGGCCGGGTGACCGAGCTGAAAGCTTTGGCGACCTGGCCCAACACTGCGGCACCTGGCCCTGCCGTCATCGTCGGGGGGCCGGGGGCAGGTAAGTCGGCGCTGCTCAGCATCCTGACCTGTGCCGTCCACCCGCTGCTGCATACCGCCACCAACCCGCTGTGGAAGCACACGAAGCATCTGCCTCCACAAGTGCAGCGACGGCTCGCGATGGTGAACTGCCACGAACGCGGCCTCGACCAGATCACCGCGTCAGCTGGTCGGCAGCTTGGGCTTCGGCCAGCACCTGCAGATCTCCTGGCAGACCTGGCGCAATCCGCAGGCCCGTGCCTCATGATCATCGACTCGGTGGACAAGGCACGCGATCAAGCTCAGGTCAGCGCGTGGCTGACTGAGACCGCCACGACAACCCTGCCCACCGGCCGTCCTGCCCTCGACCTGCTGATGGCCAGCCGCCCCGACGCCCTCGGAGGCCGGCTCCGCGAACTCGCCGAAACCACCGGCCTGCTGATCGACCTCGAGGCCGTCGACTCTGACACGCTGCAAGACGATCTCCAGCACTACATCAGCCGCCTGCTGAGGGCAACCGCGGAAACCGATCACAGCAGCGCACTGTTCGCGGCCCGAACGGCGCGCCGCTTGGCCAACAACAGCACCAGTAGCAGTCCCTTCCTGATCGCAGGGGTTCACACCCGCCGCTTCGTCGAAGAGTTCGGCCAGAACGCAGCCGACCAGGGCACTGCCGACCAGGAAGCCGAGGGCTTCGGTGATCGAGTACCCCTAACGTCCGCGGACCTCGTACATGCCGAACTCGCCTCGCAACCCCAGAACACGTGGGACTCAGTCGTTCTCGCGGTCATCGCGCATGCCCGCGGTGGAGGGATGCCGGCAACCGTCATCACCCGAAGCGCGGCGCAGCTTCGGCCCGGCAAAGAACCCCTCAGCCAGCAGCAACTACGAGAAATCCTGCGAACACACGGCCACTTGCTACGCCGCTCGGCCGACAGCACCGGCTTGATGACCTATCAGCTGACCGATGAGCAACTCGTCCAGCACCTCGCGCCCTTAGCTGACCGGCAAACAATCATGACCGCTCTGCTGGCCCCGCTCGGCCCCGTGGATGCACGACGGTGGCATGTCGCCGAACCGTATCTGCTGCAGCACGCACTCGACCACGCGGAGGGCACACCAACGGCAGAAGAGTTGCTGAACGACCCCGGCTTCCTGCTGTACGCCGACGCCGACGTGCTCGCAACGGCTTCCGACGTTTCAGCCGCTGCCGCACTCGCCCTGGTACCAGCACCAGAGGGTCCATTCCAGCAGCGGCGCCAGCAGTACGCGCTATCAGCGATGCTGGCAGGCCAACATGATCTCTGTGCCCGCATCGCGCACCTGCCGGACGAGGATCCAGTCGACTGGTTTCCGCTGTGGAGCCTGCGAGATGACACCACAGCGCAGACCTGGATGACGGCTGTCCAGCACCACCAACGGCTGGAACTGGCCGGGCCTCAACTGACCGAGATCGTCGAAGGAGTCTCGGTATTCGTCCTGGCGAACCAGCCCGACCTGCGAGGCCTCCTCGTAGTCGATCAAGAAAACCGGGTTCTGCTCCGGTACGACGGCCGAACCCGGGTGCTGGACTCCGGCAGCACCTCGACCATCACCGCACTGGCCATCTCTTCCGCGGATGCCGCCACCCAGGTGTTCACCGGCCATCACGACGGCACCGTCTATGCGGTCCCAGCTGCCAACGGAACACCTATCCGACTATTCCACGATCACGAACGGCGAAGAGTGCGGCAGTTGGCCTCCGGCGGAACCAGCCCACCCGTCATCGCCTATCTGACCGACGGCGGGGTCCTGGGCGCCCAGTCACAATATCAGGGTCCCCACGAGCATCAGCAGCCACGGCGGCATCTCTTTTCAGTAACCAGTCAGCCACACGCCGTCGCTGTCGGCGGATCCGCCAGCTGGACTGCCGTGGTCACCGTCAACAGCGACACCGGCACCGCCAATACCGCCGCCACTGTCACCGTCTTCGACTTCGTCACCTTCGACCCGGTCGAGTTCCCCCTGCCATGGCCACTACATCAATCACACGGCCTCGCCGTCGCCACCCTCGGAACCCGGACAGTGATTCTGGTGGGCAGCCCACACGGCGACGTCGCGGTGCTCGACGCCCACACCCACCAAACGCTCCACACCATCAACACCGGTCTGGGTCGGCTCACCGACATCGCCGTCCAGCAGTCCCCAGCCGGACTCCAATGCCTCATCACCGGAGATCGAGGCACGGCCAGAGCCGGGTACCTGAGCCGCGCGGCCGCATTCCGGTGTCAACAGACCAGCTCCCTGCCAGCCGAGGCGGCGCAACTCGTAGGCGATATACCCCACCTCGGTGCAGACGAGCGCACACACCTCGCCTGCCACGACACTGGCGACACCATCGTGGCCATCGTGGCCAACAGCCGGGGACGGGCACACTGTGTCGACCTGCTGACCGGCCGGACAATGCTACCGGCACTGGCGTCCGACGGCGTCCCCGTCACAGGGCTGCACACCCAGAACGTCAGCGGAGTACCGGCCGCCGTGCTGAGCACTCTCTCCGGGCAACTGCTCTGGAATCTGATCGACGGATCGTCAGGAACCCTCGAGCAGCCAGCCCGAACACCGACCACAGCCACGACCGATGTGACTAAGCCCAGCGGGCAACCGACGGCCCCCATCTTCACCAACGGCACGCTGACCACGGCGTACGGAGACGCTCAGGGGCACGTGCGAGTCGGGAACCAGAATCTGGGACGCCACGAGTCCCCTGTTACCGCGTTGACGGGAGCCCGATTCCACGGCCGCTCTACAGTGGTGAGCGGAGCTCGCGACGGCTCAGTGAAGATCTGGGACCTGGCCACCAGCCAACTGGCCGGCCACCTGCACATGGGGGCCCCCGTCACCGCCGTTATGCAAGGCCCTCATGACATCCTGCTCGTCAGCGCCGGGGCCCACACCGTGGCCTTTCGCCCGCCCGAAAGGGAGCCCGTCCCACGCACCGCTAACGAACGCCAGGGAGGTTCAGGTGAAAGGGGCCAACAGCTCCGCGACCTCTGAAGCGCCCAGATAAGCCTTGACCCGGTGGGGATCCACAAGATGGATGCTGAGTTCGAGGTCGCGAGCGACTCCTTCGAACCGCATGGCGAGAGCACCACGCGGGACTGCCACAAAATCGCCATGGTCAGAGACATTGGCCCAATCTCGTACGCCGGGCGGTCGAGCCCCCATACCCCATTGTGGTGTGGGCTCGAGCCGGTCATAGACGACCTTGCGCATGGCCAGAGGACTGCCGAGCGTCACCAGAAGCTCGATCTCAATGTCCGGATGAGCATGGAGCGTCTCGTAGGCGACCACGCTTCCCAGGGAATGCGCGATCAGGACGCGTGGCCGATACTGTTCAAGCGCACGCGCCAACCTGCTGCGCACAGCGTGACGAACCGGCGCACTATCAGGGTCGAAATAGACCGATAGCTCGCTGACGAGGGCAGCGACGACGGGAACGCATCTGTCGCCGAAGCGCTCGGTTAGCAGCTCAGACGTTTGACGCAACCAGACGGCCGAACGACCCATGGCGGCAGGCTCGAGTCGCCGGTCACCGACTGGCCCAGACTCGCCCTCTGCCTCCTCCACCAATATCGCTTCCGCCCACTCCCCGAACAGCTGTTGCGCGAACGGGTTGAGCAGCAAGGGATCAGTCGCCATCCCCGCCCCCTCATCCAGGAGGTCTGCGTAGTATGCGACGGGCAAATGATCAGGGACCGGAGCCTGTGGTAGATGCCGGCCCAAGCTCCGTGATGTCCACCTCAGCCAGTCCGCGGCGATCGCAGCCGTCGCCTGCGTTAAATCCTTTCTCGATCGCTCAAAATAAGATAGGTTCCAGATTCCGTGAACACCGAGCAGCGGACTCATGAACCTCCAACCGGCAGCGGACCGATCAACGTATCCATATGCCCAGAATACGGCCTTGACAGGAATTCGCAAGAACAGGTTGCGTCCTCTCAGGCTCCAATGGTTGTGGGTCCCTCCGCGCGACTTCACGGCCAGTGACTGGGCCAGGAGCGTCTTGTCGCCGCTGGTGGGGACTGCCAGTACCATGCGCCGCACTTCGGGATCGAAGGTAACCGGTCGCCACCCGGCAACTCGCGCTGCGGTTCCCACCGGGTCACCGCAGACAGGTTGCCGACCGTGAACGCCTGGCGGACCAGATCAGAACAGTACGAGTCATTGCAACAGATGGCCGATAGGCTCTTATGTCGATGACCGATGGGACAAGGTACGCGCCAAACAGCGAATCTCGATCGCGGAAACGCTGACCGCCGTGACGGTAGCCCTCACGGGCTGCAACAGAGGCGCTGCTCATGCCGAAAACCCCATCCGTGCAGGTCATGCGGCATGCTGGTACTGGTTGAGGATTCACCGAGACGTTGCCTTCTTCGGATGCTCAGGTGGGCGATCTGGTCGGGGTCGGTGATCGGTGGAGGCAGCGGAGTGCATGGGGGGGGCGTTGGAAATGCCGCGGTGCGGCCGGTGCTCGTTGTAGAAGGTCTCGAACTCGCGCAGCGTGTGGGGCAGGTGGCGCTGGTTCCAGATCAGGGTCCGGTCCAGCAGTTCGCGGCGGCGGGTCTGCACCCACCGTTCCATGATCGAGTTCATCGGTGGCCTTCGCACCCCGGTGAGCACGATTTTGATACCCGTGTCGGCCAGGACCGCGTCGGCCAGCTCAGGGACCTTGCCGTCTCGGTCCCGGATTAGCCACCGCGCACGGCACCCGGCGTCCTCCAGGTCCATGACCAGGTTTCTTGCGGCCTGCGTCACCCACGCGGCCGTTGGATGGGCGGTCGCGCCCGGGACGCGGATCCGGCGGGTGCGGTGCTCGATCACGGCCAGCACGTACAGGCGCGCCCCAGTCAGGGGTGACGGTCTC
>NZ_BAAAMR010000043.1:4218-76811 GCF_039529375.1 Actinomadura napierensis | reverse complement strand
GACGCCGCCCTCGCCGCCGCCCGCGACCGCGCCGCCGACCTGGCCCCCGAGCTGGCGCGGCTGCGCCGCCGCCCCGCCTCGGGGTCGTCGCCGGCGAGCATGGCGCTCGCGGTGCCCGACGACCACATCGTCCTGCAGCGGATCGGGCTCGGCGGGCGCCCGCGCGGGTTCCTCGCCGTCGGGACGCACGCGCCGCTCCCGCACGTCGCGCACACCATCGTCGGCGCGGCCGTCGCGCTGCTGACGCTCCAGTCGGAGACGCCCCGCACCGGGCGGGCCGCGCTGGCCGCGCTCGCGGCGCTGCTCGCCGGACGCCCGGCCACCGGGCCCGCGGTGCCGGACGGACCGGTCCGCGTGATGGCGGGCGCGGGCGGCGCCGGCCTGCTCGACCCGCTGGAGTCCGACCCGGCCGGGGAACGGTGCCTGGCGGCGCCGCTGGCCGGCGGCACCGCCGTGATCGTCCCGGACGACCTGGCCGGCCAGGTGACGGCCCTGCTCGCGGCCACCGGCCCCATCGGCGTCAGCGACCCGGCCGCCATCGACGACGGGCGGGCCGGAGCCCTCGCCGGGGCGCTCCGGCAGGCCGAGGACGCGCTCGCGGCCGCGCGCCGCGCCGGGCGTCCCGTCCTGCACCATGCGGACCTGCCGGGGCAGGGCGTCCTCGGCCTGCTGGAACCCGCGGCGGCGCACGCGTTCGCCGCCGCGCTGCTCGCCCCGCTGCGCGCCGAAGGCCTGGTCGGGACGGTCCGCGCCTACGTCGCCGCGAACGGGCAGGGCGAGGCGGCGGCGCGGGCGCTCGGCGTGCACCGGCACACGCTGCGGTCCCGGATGCGCAAGGCCGCCGAACTGCTCGACCGCGACCTCGACGACCCGGCCGTCCGCGCGGAACTGTGGATCGCACTGGCCGTGACGGACAACGAGGACGGTCCGATTGGCCAACCTGGAGACTCGCCATCCGGCGCGCCGGAGATAGCGTGAGGCCATGAACGTGACCCCATTCTGGCTGGCCGGTCGCCCCGAGACCGGTGACGGTGAGCTGACCGTTACGCACCCCTACGACGGCCGGGTCGTCGGGACCGCCGCCGTGCCGACGCCCGCACAGGTGGAGGAGGCGGTCGCGGCGGCCGACGCGGTCCGCCGGGAGGCGGCGGCGCTGCCGCTGCACGTGCGCGCGGAGGCCCTCGCGCACGTGTCCGCGCGGCTGGCCGAGCGCGCCGAGGAGGTCGCCCGGCTGATCACCGCCGAGAACGGCAAGCCGCTGCTGTGGGCGCGCGGCGAGGTGACCCGCGCGGTCTCCACGTTCCGGTTCGCCGCCGAGGAGGCCCGCCGGTTCAGCGCCACGACCCAGCGCCTGGACACCGACCCCGCCGCGGAGGGCCGGATGGCCTACATCACCCGCGTGCCGAAGGGCCCGGTGCTCGGCATCTCGCCGTTCAACTTCCCGCTGAACCTCGCCGCCCACAAGATCGCCCCGGCGATCGCGGCGGGCACCCCGATCGTGCTGAAGCCGGCGCCCGCCACGCCGCTGTCGGCGCTGCTGCTCGGCGAGCTGCTCGCCGAGACCGACCTTCCCGCCGGGATGTTCTCCGTCCTGCCGGTCCCGAACGACCGCGCGTCCGCGCTGGTCGACGACCCGCGGCTGCCGATCGTGTCGTTCACCGGGTCCGTCCCCGTCGGCTGGGCGATCAACGACCAGGTGCCGCGCAAGCACGTCACCCTGGAGCTCGGCGGCAACGGCGCGGCGGTCGTGCTGCCGGACGCCGACCTCGACTGGGCCGCCAAGCGGATCGGGCTGTTCGCCAACTACCAGGCCGGGCAGAGCTGCATCGCCGTCCAGCGCGTCTACGTCGACCGGTCGGTGTACGAGGAGTTCGTGCCGAAGCTCGTCGAGCAGGTCGGCGCCCTCGTCACCGGCGACCCGTGGGACGACAAGACCCAGGTCGGCCCGCTGGTCAGCCAGGACGCCGCCGAGCGCGTCGAGGCGTGGGTGGACGAGGCCGTCGCGGCCGGCGCGAAGGTCCTCGCCGGCGGCGTCCGCGAGGGCGCGACCTACGCCCCGACCGTCCTCGCCGACGTCCCGGCCGACGCCAGGGTGTCGCGCGAGGAGGTCTTCGGCCCGGTCATGCTCGTCCAGCCCGTCGACGGCGTGGACGAGGCGTTCGCGCTGGTCAACGACTCCAAGTTCGGCCTGCAGGCGGGCGTGTTCACGCGGAACCTCGACATCGCGTTCCGCGCCCACCGCGAGCTGGACGTGGGCGGCGTCGTGATCGGCGACGTCCCGTCCTACCGCGCCGACCAGATGCCCTACGGCGGCGTGAAGGACTCCGGCGTCGGGCGCGAGGGCCTGCGGTCGGCGATGGCCGACTACACCGAGGAGAAGGTCATGATCTTCACGGGCCTGCCCCTCTGACCCCCGGCCGGGCCCGGCCTCACCCGGTGGGGCCGGGCCCGCCCGCGCGCACGGACGCCTCGGACAGCCGCAGTCCGGTCCGCAGCGCCCCGGCGGCCTCGGCGAGGGCCTCCTGGAACCGGCCGCCGAGCCCCCACATGTTCGCGAACCCGTGGATCAGGTCCTCCTGCCGCCGCAGTGCGACCGGCACCCCGGCCTCCGCCAGCCGCTTCCCGAACGCCTCCCCCTCGTCGCGCAGCGGGTCGAACCCGGCGGTGACGAGGTAGGTGGCGGGGAACCGGCTCACGTCCTCGGCCAGCAGCGGCGACGCCTTCGGGTCGGTGCGCGTCTCCACGTCCGGGCAGTAGTGGTCGCTGAACCAGACCATGTCCGCGTCGGTCAGGTAGAACCCGTCCGCGAACAGCTCCCGCGACCGGCGCCGCACCGACATGTCGGTGGCCGGGTAGAACAGCAGCGCGAAGTCCGGCCGGCGCTCGGCGAACAGCCCGGTGACCGCGGCGAGGTTCCCGCCGGCGCTGTCGCCGCCGACCGCGATGGCGCACGGGTCGGCGCCGAGCGCCGCCGCGTTCTCCACCGCCCACGCGTACGCGGCGAGCGCGTCGTCCGCCGCCGCCGGGAACCGGTGCTCGGGCGCGAGCCGGTAGTCCACCGACAGCACCCGCACCTCCGCGTTCACCGCCAGGTAACGGCAGACCGAGTCGTGGGTCTCGATGTCGCCGATCACCCAGCCGCCGCCGTGGAAGAACACCAGCAGCGGCGACCCCTCCGCCAGCGCCTTCGGCGTGTACAGCCGCGCGGGGACCGCTTCCGCGGCGGTCAGGTCCCGCGTCAGCACCGGCCGCTCCGGCACCCGGTTGATGTACTGCTGCCCGCGGGCGAGGCCCTGCCGCGACTCCCGCACCGTCGCCCCGGTGAGGCTCGCGCCCTCCAGCCGCGTCATCAGCAAGAGCAGCTGCGCGTCCAGCGAGAGCCGCTGCCCGTCCCGCACCACCGGCCGGCCGGCGATCACCCGCCGCACCGGGTCCGGCAGCGCGAACACGGCGCGGAGCACGGCCCCCGCGACCGACGGCGGGACCATTTCGGTGAGCTGCGGCATCGATCCTCCAACCACGCGGACATTCCGGACACCGTACTCCCGATGTCCCGCGCGCGCCGAACATGGTTCGGTCCAGGGCGAACCATCCGCCGAGCGGGACTTCCTGCGAGGCGTCTCGCCGGCATGCTGGAGTTCGCTTACGGCTTCGTCCATGCGGACTACGGGCAGGCGAACAACCCGTGGGACGTGGGACGGACGGCCGGGGGCTCCAGCTCCGGGTCCGCCGCGTCCGTCGCGGCCGGGATCGGCCAGGCCCCCATCGGCACGGACACCGGCGGCTTCCCCCGCAGCGGCCTGTGACGGTGCGCGGTCAGGGGTGGCGGGCGGTCCAGGCGGTTTCGAACATCTCGTGCAGAGGGCGCGGGGGCAGCAGGCGTGCGAACGGGCCGCCGACGCTCCTGTCGCGGACCGCCCTGGCCAGGTGGGTGGCGAGCTTGGCGGCCTCCACGGGGAGTTCGGGGGCCTTGAGCGTGAGCCATTCGCCGGGGACGAACGCGGTGCGGCCCGCGCGGGCGCGCTTGTCCTGCTGGACGAGGGCGCGGTCCACGAGTTCCGCCTGGGCCGCCTTGTGCCGGGCGGCCGTCCAGCCGTTCCATTTGCGGACGTTGCGGTCGGTGGGGCGGACGAGGGTGAGCAACTGCAGGTAGAGGACGGCCGCGTCCTCGCTCGTGCCGGTCTCGGCGGCGGCCTCGGCCACCAGGTCCGGGACGCTGAGCAGCGGGTTCGCCTCGTAGCCGCCGGGCGGGACGGGCGTGGCGGCGGCGCGGGCGACCATGCGGGCGACCGCGTCGGCGCGCAGTACGGCGCCCTCGACGCTGCGGAGCAGGCGGTCCAGGCCGTGGTCGGCGCAGAGGCGTTCGAGGCGCGCGCGGGCGGCCCGGTCGGCGAGCGCCGACGGGCGGAGGATCACGGGCGCGAGCGCCTGCCGGCCGTCGACGATCAGCAGGCCGTCGTCGTAGGCGAGCGCGTCGCCGTCCGGCCCGGCGGACACGCCGTCGCGGGTGGCGCTGCGGACAGGATGGACGTCCGGTCCGAACAGGCTCCCGCGCCGCCCGGTGTCGCCGAGGGAGCACGGGCCGAGCGGGAGCAGCAGGCCGGGGGCGGCCAGCCGCGCCTTCAACCGCGCGGCGAGATCGGGCACGCCGGAGACCGCCGGGTCGCCGACGGGACGTTCCGTCAGCGCCCACACCAGCACGGACGCGAGCGGAACGTACGGGTCGTGGTCCATGCGCCGCGTGTTCACCGTGCCGTCGGACAGGACGATGTGGACGCCGATGCCGTACGGTTCACGGTCGGCGACGACGCAGGTCAGGTCGTCGGCGGCGATCGCGGACGCGGCCGGGTCGGCGAGGGCGGCGGCCCACGGGTCCGGGAGGCCGAGGTCGCGTTCCAGGTCGGCGACCAGGGCCTCGTCCACGGCGGCGCGGCGGCCGAGGAGCCGCGACCACGCCTCGGCCATGCGCCCGGCGGCGGCCGCGAGACCGCCCTCCGCCCACAGCTCGGCGGGATCGCCGGGCATGCCGGCGGCGACCACGCGCTGCCGGCCGGGGACGCCGAGGCGCTGGGAGAGGTTCTCGGCCTCCTGCGCGACCTCATTGGTCGCCGAGTACGGCTTGGTGCGCAGCATCTTCTTGTGGGCGTCGAACCGGGTGACGAGGTCGCCGCCCTCGTAGGCGCGCCGAGGCAGGCCGTCCAGGACGAGCGCCGCGATGGCGCGGCGGACGCCGGTGCCCCGGACGAACGCGGCGACGGCGTCCTCGTCCCGCGCGAGCGGCCCGTTCCGCTCGTACAGGTCGAGGAGGCGGCGGAGCCGGGCGGCGTCGTCGCGGGTGACGGTCACGGTCTCGGTCTTCGTCGCGCCGGCCGGCTCCGGGGCCTCGGCGCGCTGGACGAACCGGTACGCCCTCGCCGGGTCGATCGGCCCGCCGGCGGGCGGGACGGCGCCGACGATGACGGCCTCGCGCAGCCCGGCGAGGGTGGCGCCGGTCGCGTAGCCGCGCCGCCAGGCGCCCGGGCGGGCGAACGGCTGCTCCGCCCAGGTGCGCAGCAGCGCGGCGAGGGACGCGCGATCCGCGTCGCTCGTCGACGGCGCGACGAGCCGCCACGCGGCGGCGCCGATCGCGCCGAGCAGCGGCGCCCAGTCGAGGGGCCGCGCGGGCGGGCTGTTCAGCCGGGTCGCGTCGTCGATCTCGCCGGCGAGGTACCGGCCGTCGGCGGCGATCGCGGTGACGGTGGCCGGACGCGGCGACCGCTCGCCGCCGTCGAACCGGGGCGGCGGGGGCAGCAGCCCGAGCAGCGCGTCGTCGAGGTCGGTGTCGGGGGTCTCGGCGGGCGGCCGCACCGTCGCGCCGGACCGGATCACCTCGACGCGGCGCGACAGCGCGCGGCGGCGACGCAGCACGTCCGCGGCCCGCAGCACCGTGGCGACGACTCCGGCGGCGATCGCGGGGTCGGTGACCTCGGGCATCTCGCGGGCCAGCGCGTCGCGCACCGCCTCAGGCGACGGCGCGGCGTCCAGCAGGGCGCGCGCGGCGGCCTCGCCGGTGCGGCGGAGCGCTGCGGAGGAGGCGGCGTCGCGCGGGGCGAGGAAGTGCCAGAAGGCGGGCGGCGGCAGCATCGGACGGCCCTGCGGGTCGACGCTCCAATGCACCTTCCCTGGGGGGTAGGCGCGCCCTTCCCACAGCAGCGTGTCGTCGGCCGCGTCGTAGCAGCGAATCGGCACGTAGGCGTTGGAGTCCTCCAGCGCGACGACGAGGTCGGGGCCGCCGGGCATGCGCAGGACGCCCCACGGGTCGCCGACGTCCTCGGTGTAGCGGAGCGTGGCGCGGCGGCCGTCGGTGCCCTCGATCGTCCAGCCGGACGGCGGGCTGCTCCCGCCGCTCTTCATCGCGGCGACGCGGAACCCGGCGAGGCCGCCGGACTGGCCGAGCGGCGACGCGGTCACGCCCTCGGGAAGGCGGACGAGGCTGGACCAGTCGGGGTCCAAGGCGGCGCCGTCCGGCGGGTCGGACGCGAGGAAGTCCGGCGGCGAGGCGGCCGGCCCGCGCTCTCCCGTCGCCGGATCAAGGACGGCCAGTTCCTCCTCCCAGTCCGAGTACCGGGGCGCGCTCCAGATCCGGGTGCCGTCGCCATACTGCTTCTCGTGGGCGCCGATGCCCTCCAGGCCGCCGGGGAGCAGGACGCGTTCGCCGTCGTAGCGGCCGCCGCGGGCCTCGAACTGGTAGCCCTGCCCGCCGCTGCGCAGCGCCCGGCACGCGACCATCCCCAGCTTGTTCTCCGGCTCGAAGACCTCGCCGGGGGCGCTCGCCCAGAAGGCGCGGTCCACGCCGCGCGCGCCGTCCCGCTCCGACCAGCCGACCAGAAAGTCGCCGCCCGCGTAGTGGACGGTGCGGACGCTTGTCGCGCCGGGCAGGGCGAACGCGCAGGCGCCGCGCCGTCCCGCGTGGTCGACGGCGATGGCGCGCGCGGCTCCGTAGATGGTGAGGACGGGCCAGGTGGAGGTGACGCCGAGGACGTCCTCGCCGAGGTCGGCGAGCGCCTCGTCCAGCGCGGGCCAGCCGAGTTCGGCGAGGGTGCCGGCGCGCAGCGTGCGGGCGAGCGGGACGGCCAGGTCGAGCCCGGCGAGGGCGTCGCCGATGCCGTCCAGCGCGGTGATCGTCGGCGGGTCGAGGAGGCCGTCGAGGGCCGTCAGGGCGCGGTCGGCGGCGCCGAGCCCGCCGTCCGCCGCCTCGTCGACCAGCGCGGAGAGCCGGGCGTGGACGGCCTTCTCCACGCCGGGCGTCTCGGGCAGCCGCGAGATCGCGGTGCCCTGCCGCAGCCCCGCGTGGACGGTTCCTTCCAGCCGGGGCCCGAACACCGGGTCGGCGGCGATGGCCGTCAGGTCGCGGCGCGAATCCCGGCTCCAGAAGTGCAGCCGCGCGCGCTCGCCCGGGTCCTCCACGGCGATGCCTTCGGCGAGGCACGCGTCGACGAGGTCGGCATCGAACAGCGACGCGCCCCGGTAGCGCGACTCGTGCAGCCGCACCGGGACGGCCTCGGCGCGCAGCCGGGCCGCCAGGCGAGGCAGCGCGGCGAACAGCTCGTCCGGCATGGGCTGGGCGGTGATGCCGCCGTAGGCGACGCGGACGTAGGAGTAGTGCGCGGCGAACGCGCCGAGCCATCCCGCGAGCCCGCCGGACGGGCGGACGCCGCCGTCCGCCATCGCCTCGATGATCCCGGCGGCGTCGAGCATCCGCAGCCAGGCCGAGCCGTCGACGGCGCCGGTCGGGAAGATCTCCGCGAGCCCGGCGCGCAGGGCCGCCAGCGGCGGCGCCTTGGCGAACACCTTCGCGGCGCCGTCGAGCAGGCCGTCCGGGACGGCGGTGCCGCGCGCGTCGGCGAGGGCCTGCGCGAGGATCTCGGCGTCCTCGGCCGGGCCGAGCCCGGCGGCCTTCGCCGACCTGCGGACGCGGGTGTGCAGGTCGGCGGGCGGCGCGGCGCCGCTCCTGCCCCAGGCGGCGACGAACCGGGCGAACTCGCGGTGCGCGCGGCCGGCCGGGTAGGTCGCGGCGAGCCACTCCTGGTGCTCGCGGATCCGGGCGGCGCCGATGGCCCCGCAACGGGCGAACAGAAGGGCGTTGTCCACGCGGTAGCCGTCGTCGACCGGAAGCGCGTGCCGTGCCTCGGCGTCGCGGGCGTCCGCGTAGGCGGTGGCGGCGTGCCTGGGAGCGAACCCGATCAGCCGGTGCCCGACGGTGTCCCAGAACCAGGGCAGGTGCGCGGCCGGGAGGCCACGCACCTGCCGCTTCGTGTCGTCCAGGAACCGGCCGGGCCGCTCGTACGCGCGCGCGAGGCCGGCCTTGACGGTCGCGAACAGCTTCTCCGCGTCGGGCACGGCGTCGGGGTCGGCCTCCTGCACCCAGTCCAGATACAGCGTCGAACCGAAGGGGTCTGCCGGGAGCTGCGGGGACATGCCGGGCAGTATGGCAGCGTCCCCGGACAGAACACGCCGGAAAGGATCAAGCCGGTGTGACGGTCACCGGCATCTCCTTGATCCCGTTGACGAAGTTGGACCGCACCCGCCGGATCTCGCCCGCGAGCCGGACGTCCGCCAGCCGCGGCAGCAGCTCCTCGAACATGATCCGCATCTCCAGCCGGGCGAGCGCGCTGCCCAGGCAGAAGTGCGAGCCCTTCCCGAACGCGATGTGGTCGTTCGGGGTCCGGGTCACGTCGAACCGGTAGGGGTCGGCGAACGCGTCCTCGTCGCGGTTCGCGGACGCGAACCACAGCACGACCTTGTCTCCCGCGCGGATCGCGGTGCCGCCGACCTCGGTGTCGCGGGTCGCGGTGCGGCGGAAGTGGTAGACCGGCGACGCCCAGCGCAGGAACTCCTCCACCGCGACCGGTATCAGCTCCGGCTCGTCTCGCAGCCGCTCCGCCTGCTCGGGATGGTCGATCAGCGCGCGCATCGCATGAGTGATGGCGTGCCGGGTCGTCTCGTTGCCCGCGACGACCAGCAGCAGGAAGTAGTTGTCGAAGTCGCGGTCCGACAGCGGCACGCCGTCCATCGGGGTGTGGTTGACCAGCCGGCTGACCAGGTCGGTGCCCGCTCCCCCGCGCCGCCGCGCCGCCAGCTCCCGCCCGTACTCGAACACCTCCAGCGACGCCGGGCTGCGGAACGGCAGGTCGCGGTAGCGCTCGCTCTCCTCGCTGTGCAGCAGGACGTCGGCGTAGTCGGGGTCGGTGTTGGCGATGATCCGGTTGCCCCAGTCGATGAGCCGCTGCGTGTCGCCGTCGGGGACGTCCAGCATCCGGGCCAGCACGTTGATCGGGAAGTCGGCGGCGACCTCGGCGACGAAGTCGAACGTGCCGCGGGCGAGCGCCCGGTCGAGGGTCCGCGCGGTCAGGCCGCGCAGGAACGCCGCGTACCCGGCGATGGCGCGCGGGGTGAACTCGCGCTGCAGGACGCGGCGGAGCGCGTTGTGCCGCGGCCCGTCCGTCTCCAGCAGCGAGCGCCGGATCTCGGCCTGCCGCTCGTCCACCTCCTCCAGGTTCACGAACCTCTCGGAGGTGAACCGGTCCTGGTCGCGGTCGACGGCGACGACGTCGGCGTGCCGGGTCAGCGACCAGAACCCGCTGCCGCCGTCGGACTCGGGGTTCCAGTGGACGGGCGCGGTGCGGCGCAGCGCGTCGAACATCCGCCAGGGCGTCTCGCCGTCGAGGAAGTTGTCGGGGTCCGCGAGGTCCACGGCCAGGGTGTCGCTGGTCAACGCGCATGCTCCTTACAGGAGGCCTCAGAGGTGGCCTTAAAGGTGGTAGGCGTACTCGCGGAACTCCCAGTCGGTCACGTGCCGCCCGAAGCGCGCGACCTCGTCCCGCTTGTAGGCCAGGAACGCCGACACGAACCCGTCGCCGAGCACCTCGGCCAGCGCTTCGTCCGCTTCGAGGGCGTCCAGCGCGGCCGTCAGGTCACCGGGCAGGACGGGCGCCTTGGCGGCGTCGTAGCCGTAGCCCTCCAGCGGCGGCGGGGCGTCGAGCTTGTCGCGGACGCCCAGGTAGACGGCGGTGAGCAGGCCGGCGATGCCGAGGTAGGGGTTGGCGGAGGCGTCCCCGAGCCGGACCTCCAGCCGGGACGCCGCGCCCCGCTCCGGAGGGATCCGCACCATCGCGCTGCGGTTGTCGAGCCCCCAGTCGATCAGCCACGGCGCGAGCGTGTCGGGACCGAACCGCTTGTAGGAGTTGATCGTGGGGTTCAGCAGCGCGGCGAGCGCGGGCGCGTGCCCCAGCACCCCCGCGACCGCCTGGTGCGCGGTCTCCGACAGGCCGTGCGCCGCGTCGCCGTCGAAGGCGTTCCGCCCCTCCCCGTCCAGGCATGACAGGTGCACATGGAAGCCCGAGCCGCCCTCGTCGTTGAACGGCTTGGCCATGAACGTGGCGAGCAGCCCCTGCGTCCGGGCGATCTCCTGGACGGCCGACTTGAAGCGGAACGCACGGTCGGCGGCGTCCAGCGCACCCGAATGGTCGAGGTTGATCTCGAACTGGCCGCCGCCGAACTCGTGGTTGCCCATCGTCACGCCGAGCCCGAGGTCGCGCAGATGCCGCAGGGTCCGCAGCAGGTGGTTGCTGGGGTCGCCCTTGAGGCCGGACGAGTACACATTGCCCGGCGCGTCCCCGTACCGGCGCCATCCCGTGGGCGAAGACGCGTCGGGTTCGCAGACGAAGTACTCCAACTCGGGCCCCGCGACCGGTTCCAGACCGATCTCGCCCATGCGCGCGACGGCGCGGCGCAGCACGTCCCGCGGCCCCTCGGCGCACAAGTCGCCGCCGGGCTCGTAGGCGTCGCCGAGGCAGGACGCGACGCCCGGCTCCCACGGAAGGGTCGCCAGCGTCGCCAGGTCGGGGCGCACGCAGATGTCGGGGAGCCCCGCGCCGAGCCCGCCCGCGACGTCCACCACGTCGCCCCGCGGGCTCGTGTGGTAGATCGCGCGGCAGAACGACAGCCCGTGCCCGACGACCGCGGGCAGTCGCTCGACCAGCACGTCCCGGCCCCGGTCGACGCCGATCAGGTCGGGGTACTGGACGCGCACGACGTCCACGCCGGCGGCGGTCAGCCGCCGCACCACGTCCTGCACGGGCTCGGCGCCGGCGGCGGGCTCCTGTGGGCTCACGCGCTCGCCCCCCCTCGGTTCGTTTGGGCTCAAACCATATGGCGGCCGGTGGGTCCTGACAAGAGTCCCGCCGGCCAGACCTCGATCACCAGGGGCGGAGTGACAAAGGCAGGCGGGCGGCCTATCGTATGGGCCCAAATGAAATGGAGGTCCCGGTGGCGCCAGTGCGAGGTTTCCTGCACCCGAAGACCGCGACGGGCCGCTCGTCGCTGATCCCCAGCCCGCCCTGGCACTACTCGGGCGACCTGCTCACGATCGAGTACCGCACGGACCCCGCGCGGGTCGCCGAACTGCTACCCGACCCCCTCGCCCCCGCCGACGACGACCCCGGCGCCGTCGCGATCATCTGGGCGGACTGGCAGTCCTGCTCGGACTCCGCCGAGGAGTTGCTCGACCCTGTCCGCGCCCAGTACAAGGAGTGCTTCGTGGTCGTCCGCTGCTCCTTCCAGGGCCGGACGTACTCGCGCTGCGTCTACATCTGGGTCGACAAGGACTTCGCCATCGCCCGCGGGCTGCACCAGGGCTATCCGAAGAAGCTCGGCTCCATCCACCAGACCCGCCCGCACCCCTACGGCAGGGGCGCGCCCCGCATCGCCGCGGGCGGCCGGTTCGGCGCCACCCTCGCCGCCGCCGACCGCCGCCTCGCCGAGGCCGTCGTGACGCTGCGCGAACCGTCCGAGACCAACGGCTTCGTCAACGGCCACCCCATGGCCCACCACCGCCACCTGCCGTCCATCGCCCCCGGCGAGCCCCCGGCCCTGGACGAGCTGATCGAGTCGGGCGGCGCCGCCTTCGAGGCCGGCCAGGCCTGGACGGGCGACGCCGACCTGCGCCTCTTCGACTCCCCCACCGAGGAACTCTCGCTCCTGACGGTCGAAGAGCCCATCGCCGCCTACTACCGCCAGGTCGGCGTCACCTGGAACGGGGGCCGCGTCCTCGCCTGAGGGCTCACGCCGGAAGCGCCGGCCCGAGGCTCGACTGCACGTACGCCATGCCCTCGGCGTACTTCGGATCCATCGCCCGCTCGCCGATCTCCTCGGGCGTCAACTCGGCCAGCCGCTCCTGGATCCACCAGATATTGCCCAGCGGATCGCGGACGCGCCCCACCTTGTCGCCCCAGAACAACTCGGTCGGACGCGTGACCACCACCGCCCCCGCCGCGACGGCGCGCTCAACGACCGCGTCGACGTCGTCCACGAACAACCGCAGCAGACCAGGCGTCTCGACCGGGAACGGCGAGTCGAACATGAGCACGACCGAGTCACCGATCCGGGCCTCGGCGTGCCCGATGCGCCCGTCCACCTCCATCCGGCTCAGCTCCTCGCCGCCGAAGGCCTCCTCGATGAACCCGATCAGGGCCGCCGTGTCCCGCGTGACGATCCACGGGGTGACCGTGCCGTAGCCCTCAGGCGCCTGGGGAAAGTCCGTAGCCATGATGTTCTCCCAACTCGCGGCTTCGACTCGGACCCTATCAGAACGGAATGATTCGTTCCACAGGTCGTGAACTAGGGTCGGGCGACGTGGACCTAGAAGCCGTGCGGACGTTCGCCGCCGCCGCGGACGCGGGCCGGTTCCAGTACGCCGCCGCGGAACTGTCGATCACCCAGCAGGCCGTCTCCAAGCGCATCGCCGCCCTGGAGAAGGAGCTCGGCGTCCGCCTGTTCACCCGCACCGCGCGCGGCGCACGCCTCACCATCGACGGGCAGGCGTTCCTCCCCCACGCCCGCGCCCTCCTCCAGGCCGAAGAACGCGCGATCGCCTCCGTGCGCCCCGGCAGCCGCGCCCTCCGCGTCGACGTGATCGGCCGCCGGCTCGCCCCCGCGACCCTCCTGCGCGACTTCCACCGCGCCCACCCCGGCACCCGCCTGGACGTCGTCACCCTCTTCGACGCCGGCGCCGCCATCGACGCGATCGCCTCCGGCACCATCGACGCCTCCTTCCGCGCCGTCACCGCACCCGGCCGGCTCCCCGACGGCATCGAGACCGCCCGCGTCCTGGACGAGCCCGTCCAGCTCATCACCGGCCCGTCCCACCCCTTCGCCGCGGCCCGCACCGTCCGCCCCGCCGACCTCGCCGGACACCGGATCTGGATGCCCGGCATCGTCGCCGGAACCGAGTGGGCCGCCTTCTACGACGACCTCGCCACCGCCTTCGGCCTCACCATCGACTCCGTCGGCCCCCACTTCGGCCTGGAGCCCCTCCTGGACACGATCGCCGACTCCGCCACCCTGACGACCTTCGTCGGCGACCGGACCCGCCTGGTCTGGCCCGCCGACTACGGCCTGCGGCGCATCCCCGTCCAGGACCCGGCGCCCGTCTACCCGCACTCGCTGATCTGGCACCGCGACAACCCGCACCCCGCCCTCACCGCCCTCCGCATCCACCTCGCCCCGCCACCGTCCACCCCTGACACCTGGACCCCGAAGTGGTCCCGCTCTCCGACCTGAACCCTCGCCCCCCACCTCAACGCCGCGCGCGCCTTTGGGTGTCGCCCCGAGGCAGTCAGGGTGTCCGGGGCGGTGGGGCGGTGATGTTCGGGTAGTGGGTGTGAGGGTGTCCGGGGCAGTGGGGGTGTTCGTGGGGGCACTCGAGACGGGGTTGAAGGGTGTTCGTGCGGTGGGGTGGCGCTGGCGTACGGGGCCGCGCTTAAGGGGCAGGCTCCGCCTGCCCCGCCCCGGTCGCGCCACCCCACCGCCCCCGAACCAGCGGACGAAGAGACGAGCGGGCGGAACGCCGAGGGGCTGACCGAGGAGCCGTTCCTGCGGGCCTGCGTAGCTGAAGTCAAAGGCCGCCGACGAGGCAAGGGCAGCAAGCAGGGTGCTGCGGGCCATTGCTGGGGCGAGAGTCGTCCGGGTTCGGGCCAGTGCAGCCGGAGGGTGGGCGCATTGTGAGCCAACGTGGGCATGCCGGTTCGCCCGAGATCCGGATTGGATTCGGGCGAACCGGTGGCGTGGAGGGTGGGGCGGGTTATGCAGCCCAGTTGGCGGTGGTATCGGGTGGGCCGATCGTTCCCGGTGGCCCGCTACCCGTCCAGGTTCTTGATCGGGCACCCGGTGGTGGCAGTAGCCGGTAGACGTACTGCCCGTCGGGGTCTTTGCTGATGCCGATCTGGTGGGGGCTG
Source organism: Actinomadura napierensis (assembly GCF_039529375.1). Taxonomy (NCBI): domain Bacteria; kingdom Bacillati; phylum Actinomycetota; class Actinomycetes; order Streptosporangiales; family Thermomonosporaceae; genus Actinomadura; species Actinomadura napierensis. The sequence continues at coordinate 62,538 of NZ_BAAAMR010000043.1, read as the reverse complement.
GTGTGTTTGAAGCGGTTGTGCCACCCGCAGGTCAGCGCGAGCTGATCGATATCCGTCGGACTATTGCCAAGGGCCCAGCCGTTGACGTGGTCGACCTCGCACAACGTCCCCGGGATCTCGCATTCCCGTACCGCGCAGGTGGGGTATTGCGTCTCGAGGACTTGGCGTTGGGCGGCGCTGGCGAACCGCTCCCGGTACCCGAGATACAGCGGCGTGTGGCCTCGCCCCAGCAGGAGCGGCGATACACCGGCTGACAGGGCGATGCGGCGGGCCTGGGCGGCGGGGATCGGGGTGCCGTCGGTGAGGCGGGCCGGAGCATTGCCGCCGGTCAGGGTCTCCAGGTCGCAGATGACGGTGACCTTGGTGGTCTTATGCCCGCCCGACAGCACACTCGACAACGCGGCCGCCGTCCGCTCTCCTGCATCGCGGTGGTCATCAGGCCCGGCCGGCTTGGCCAGCGGGGCAAGAGTCCCGTCCCAGATCGCGGCGTCTTCGGCGTTCAGCCAGCCCTTGATGTACCGGCCGCCGTCCAAGGACCCGGTGCTCGTGATCCAGGACTTGGCGTAGCCGCGCTTGACGTCCTCACCGGGGACGGCCTCTTTGCCGTCGCGTTCGGCGATCACATCGCAGATACGGCGGCCGAACACCGCCACCTTCGCCGCCGAGAACCCTTGGTCGACAAACCCCAGCAGCGTGGTCTCAGCCCCGGCGCAGTCGGTGTCCTCCAGCCGCGCCACACTCTGCGCGACCGTCGCCGCATACCCATACGACAACTCCCCAGCCGCCAACCGTTCAGCCACCCGCGGCAGGCGGTGCCGCTGCCGGGCGAGGATGAGGCGTTCGGTGGTGCGGTTCTCCCGCATGCCGAGCCGGGATCGTAGCCATGCCCGGGTGGAGGGGAACCCCCAGCGCTTCTGCTCCCCGGTGGCATCGACTCGACGGATGAAACCGGCCAGCGCGCTTTCCTGCATATCGCAGGCGGCGGCCAGGGTCTCGGTGAGTTCCAGGCACGCGGCCGCCGATTCGGGAGCTTGGCGCTGGGCGAGTTCAGCGGCGATCGCCGAGACCGCGTCCACCAATTGTGCGGTGGACGCGGCCTCAAGGTCGACCGTCACTGATTGCATAGGTAAAGCATACCCTACGTGACCGACAAATGTCGGCTCGACCGCCCTTTATTTCGACGCTCTGGAGAAAGGTGTCGATTGTCGTTTTGTGGGGGTTTGTGAACACGCGTACGTGGGTGGGTGGTGGGGTGGCGCGACCCGGGCGGGGCAGGCGGAGCCTGCCCCTAAGCGCTGCCTCAGGGGCCGCAGAGGCTCCAAAGTCAAGGGTGGACGAAGTCCATCGCGAAGCGACGCCGAAGGCGCCCTTGACTTTGGAGGGGCGGCCCCGTACGCCAGCGCCACCCCACCACACGAACACCCTTCCTCCTAACAGCCGAACACCCCTCGCACCCCTCGCGCCCCTCGCCGAATGCCCTTGTCTCGCGATACGTTCTCCGCACCTATCCGCGCTCCCCTTTAGGGCTCAGCATGTCGCGAGCACAACGCTCCACAGCTCGCCAACCCCAACTCAGAGCGCGACGCGGTCAGGCTTTTCGGGCCACAGCGCCATACCCAGGGACTTCGACGACCCCGGACCGCTCGGGATGCCAGCGCGACATTGAGACGATTCCGGGCGGCAGGAGTTCCAAGCCGCCGAAGAATCGCGCGATGGTATCCCGGCCGCGCGGCACCATGGGGTTGGCCGACTTCTCGTTCCAGTCCGCTTGGGCCTCGGCCTGGGCGGTCCGGCCCTTGTCGAAGTCGAGTGTCGCGTGGGTGATGGCCAGTGAGCTGCCGGAAGGGACGGCGTCCAGCAGGCGGCTGAGAATGCGGCGAACCTCGTCATCGTCGTGGATGAAATGGACGACGCCCAGCAGCATGACGGCGACGGGACGGCCGAAGTCGATGGTTGCCCCGGCCCTTTCGAGAATGGCCTCGGGTTCCCGCAGGTCGCCGTGGACGTAGTCGCAGGCGCCTTCGGGGCTGCTGGTCAGCAGCGGCCCCGCGTGCGCCAGGACGAGGGGGTCGTTGTCGACGTAGACGATGCGCGCGTCGGGTGCGGTCCGGCGCGCGACCTCGTGGGTGTTGTCCATGGTCGGCAGGCCGGCGCCGATGTCGAGGAACTGCCGAATCCCGGCCTCGCCGGCGAGGTGGCGGACGGCCCGGCCGAGGAAGGCGCGGTCCGCCCGGGCGATGTCGACGATCTGGGGGAACATGGCGCGGAACTGCTCGGCGGCCTGCCGGTCGACCTCGTAGTTGTCCTTTCCGCCGAGCAGGTGGTTCCACACCCGCGCCGAATGCGGAACCGAGGTGTCGATGGGGGGATTCTCGGTCACGGGGGCATCTCCCGGAGCGCTGGTTTTCAGGCCAATTTGGCGTCCGGGTCGCCGATGCGGGCGTAGGCGCGGGGCCGAGCCAGGCGCAGGTAGGCGGCGAAGGCGGCGCCCAAAATGGCGGCGGCGAAGATGAGGCCGGGCAGTGCCCACGTGAGCGCGGATCCCTTTTCGGCGCCGAGGAGCGCGTCGAAGTTGAGGAGGCTGGCGACGAAGACGGCGCCGAGGCCCGCGCAGGCGACGGCGGGTGCGATCAGGCGGTTCCAGATGTTCTCTCCGCGGTGGTCGCGGGCGAAGTAGGCCACCACGGCCGCCGAGGTCAGGGCGAGCAGCAGGATGACGCCGAGGGCGCCGAGGTTGGTGAACCAGTTGAAGAGGGTGAGGACGGGGTCCTTGCCGGAGAAGGCGAAGACCGTCACCACGACGGCGGCGAGCACGGTCTGGGCCAGGGATCCGATGTGCGGTGAGCCGTGCCTGGCGTGGGTCCTGCTCAGCGGGGCGGGGAGGACGCCTTCGCGGCCGAGGGAGAAGAAGTACCGGGCCACCGCGTTGTGGAACGACAGGAGGGCCGCGAAGAGGCTGGTGACGAGGAAGAGTTGGGCGAGGTCGGCGAAGAGCTTTCCGACGTGCTCTTCGGAGAGGGCGAAGACGAGGCCGGGGCCGTCCTTCTGGGCGCGTCCGATGATCTGGGACGTGCCGGTGCCGACGGTCATCGCCCAAGCCGTGAACGCGTAGAAGACGCCGATGACGGCCACGGCGATGTAGGTGGCGCGGCTGATCGTCCGGCGCGGGTCGCGGCATTCCTCGCTGTAGAGGGCGGCGGCCTCGAAGCCCATGAAGCTGGCCATGGCGAAGCAGAAGGCCGCGCCGATGGCGCCGTCGCTCGCGGCGTGGAAGCCGAGCGGGGCGAGCGACACGCCGGACGGGGCGTCCGCGAGCTGGGCGAGGTCGAAGACCAGGACGGTGAGGAACTCGACGGCGAGCAGCACGCCGAGGACGCGGGCGTTGAGGTCGACGCGCCGGAACCCGAGGACGGCGACCACGGCGACGCCGAGCAGCGCGACCGTCCACCAGGGCAGGTCGAGGCCGGTCTTGGACTTCAGCAGGTCGGCCGTGGTGAAGCCGAACAACCCGTACAGGCCGATCTGCATGGTGTTGTAGGAGATGAGGGCGACGAAGGCGGCGCCGACGCCGGCGATGCGTCCGAGGCCGCGGGTGATGTAGGCGTAGAAGGCGCCGGCGTTGGTGACGGAGCGGCTCATCGCGGCGTACCCGCCGGTGAAGACGGCGAGCAGCACCGCGAGGACCACGTACAGCAGCGGGATGCCGACGACGCCGGTGACGGCGAAGGAGGTCGGCAGGCCGCCGGCGGCGACGGTCAGCGGGGCGGACGCCGCGACGACGAAGAACACGGTCTCGGGGACGCCGATGCGGCGGCGTCCGGTGCCGGAGGAGGAGGGGGACACGACTTCGGGGATCGCCATGTGCGGCTCCAGTGCCGGTGCGAACCCGCCGAGAGAAGATCGTTTGGGCCCGCACGAGTTCGCTCGACATGGATCGTACGGGCTCAAACGACGTCGGACAAGGGTAGATTCGCAGTCGGCCCGCGCGGAGGCGCCGGGCCGCACCCGGGGAGGACGCACGTGACCGGCCACCACACACTGCAAGAGACCGAGCAGGCGATCCAGCGGCGACTCGGCGACGTGCCGCTGCGCCACGACGCGATGATGGCGGTCTCCAACATCTACCGGGCCGCCGCCGCGATCCGGCAGCACTTCGAGAGCTCGGTGCTGCGCGGCGCGGACCTGACGTGGACCGCGTTCGTCGTGCTGTGGGTCGTGTGGATCTGGGACGAGATGGAGACCCGGCACGTCGCCGAGGAGGCCGGCATCTCCAAGGGCACGCTCACCGGCGTGGTCAAGACGCTGGAGGGCCGCGGCCTGATCGAGCGCGGCTCGCACGCGACGGACGGGCGGCTGGTCCTGCTGCGGCTGACCGACAAGGGGCAGGAGCTGATGCGCGGGCTGTTCCCGGCGTTCAACGCCGAGGAGGCGTTCGTGGTGGAGCGGCTGAGCGGCGACGAGAACCGGACGCTCGCGCAGACGCTGCGCTCCGTGGTCGAGCACCTGGAGGAGGCGGGCGACGAGCGGCGGGAGGCGCTGCGGGCCGAGTCGCCGTTCCCCCCGCGCCGCTCGGGACGCCGCCCGCGCTCCTGACCTCGCCCGTCCCTGCCGCCAGCCCCGCCCCACACCTCCGCCCGACACCCCGCCGCACCCTTGCCGGACCCCTTGCCGCAGATCGTTTGGGCCCTTACGATGCGGCCATGACTCCCCGCTTCGTGCTCGTGCTCAGCGAGAACTGGACCCTGGCCACCGGCCGCGACCTGCCCGTGCTCGTCCGCTGGGCGCGCGAGGCCGAGGACGCCGGCTTCGACGCGGTGATGGTCAGCGAGCACGTCGTGCTCGGCCCCGACGCGGGCGCGGACGGCGTGATGGGCAATCCCCGCGAGTACGCGCTGCCGGGCAACCAGGACCCGTTCACCCCGTGGCCCGGTTCGCTGATGCTGCTCGGCGCGATCGCCTCGGTCACGTCCCGGATCCGGCTCGCGGCAGCGGCCGTTCTCGCGCCGCTGAAGCACCCGCTCGCGCTCGCCCGCGACATCGGCACGCTGGACCTGCTGTCGGATGGTCGCTTGGTCGTCCAGCCGACGGTGAGCTGGAGCCGGGACGAGTACGCCGCGCTCGGCGTCCCGTTCACCGAGCGCGGCGCGATCCTCGACGAGCAGCTGGAGATCTGGGACCTGCTCTGGCGCGGCTCCCCCGTCTCCTACCGCGGGAAGCACTTCGCGTTCGAGGACGTCTACTTCGAGCCCCGCGCCTACCGTCCGGACGGCCCGCGAATGTGGTTCGGCGGGCAGCACCTGCATGACCGGCTCCTGAACCGGCTCGTCCGGTACGGGCACGGCTTCCACCCGCTGGGCCGCCCGACGCCGGACGAACTCGAACGCCTGAAGGCGGGAATGGCGTCCGCCGGACGGGACGCGGCCGACCTGGAGATGATCGGCGGCTGCCGTCCGGTGTTCCCCGACGACGATTCGGTCTCCCCGCTGGAACCGGCGCTGGAGAGCATTCCGGAGCAGCTCGCCCAGGGGTTCACGACATTCTGCATCAAGCCGTCGCAGTTCACCGACGACCCGGACGGCGTGGGCGCGTTCTGCCGCGAGGTCGTCAGGCGCACCGAAGCGCTGCTCTCCTAAAGGAACGTCCGGGCCTGCGCGCGCGGCGCAGGCCCGGATATCCCCGGATTCGCGGACCCGGACCCCCGTGGTTCAGCGACGCGGTTTACGAATCCCGCGAAATTCCCAGTCGCCGCCGAAGGCGGTGGAGATGACCTCTTCCGACTCGGTCGGCTGCGCGCCGCAGTCGTCCCGGATCGGCGCCGGACCTGCCACGATGTGGTTGCGGAGCCGTCCGAGCCCTTCGGCCTCGACCTCCACGAGGTCGCCCGGCGCAACGGGACGCGAGTTCGCCGGAGTGCCGGACAGCAGCACGTCCCCGGGGCGAAGCGTGATGGTGCGGGCGATGTCGGCGACGAGGTAGTGCATGTCCCATTCCATCTCGTCGGTACTGCCGTCCTGCACCAGTTCACCGTTCACATAGGTGCGCAGATACTTGCCGCGAAAATCCCAATCGGTGACGAGCCCAGGGCCGAGCGGGCACAGCGTGTCGGACCCCTTCACGCGCAGCATCGACCCGGCGTCGGTGTCGCGGAAATCGTGGAGGCCGTAGTCGTTGGCGACCGTGTATCCCGCGATGTAATCGCCGGCCTCGTCCCGTGCGATGTTGCGCGCGGTCCGGCCGATGACGATGGCGATCTCACCCTCGTAATTGAGGTATTTGCAGCGCTCCGGACGCACGACCGCGCCGCCGTGCGCGTTCAGCGCCGACACCGGCTTGTGGAAATAGGTCGGCGCGGGCGGCAGTTTCGTCTGGAACTCCTCGACCCGGCTGCGGTGGTTGAGATGCACCGCGATCACCTTGGACGGCTCGCACGGCGGCAGGTGGACGGCGGCGTCGGCGCGCACGCGGCGGCCGTCCGCGCTGACCAGGTCGTCGCCGTCCCGAATCACCTGCGTCGCGGCTCCGTCCAGCAGAATCCGTCGATACTCAGGCATCAGGAAGCCCATCCGTTCTCGGGGCGGTCGAACCAGATGTGCACCTGGCCCGTTCCGACGGAGTTCTCGTAGCGGCTGTAAAGGCGTCCGGGGGCGGTGCAGGCGCGCTCCCCCAATGCGCCGATCATCATCAGGTAATGCCCGAAGCGCGCCTCGGGCTTGTAGGCGAGGAATTCCGGCATGGTGTCGAGCACGCGGGCGTGGTCGCCGTCCCGCAGCCAGGCGATGCGCTGCTCGTCGGCGGCGCGCGCCTCGGGGGTGAAGATGTGCTCGGGGCCGGACGCCTCGTGGTGGCGGATGGCGCGCAGCGGCCAGAACGTGTGCGACAGCGCGCCGGACGCGATCAGCAGCACGCGCCGGTCGGTCGCGGCGATGGCGTCGCCGAGGGCGCGGCCGAGGCGCAGGAAGTCCTCGGTGTCGGCGGTCTGGCACACGCCGATCGACATCCACCGCTTCCCGGGGAGGCCGAGGTACGGGTCGTCGCGCACGCCGAGGTGCGTCCACAGGTTGACGGTCGCGTAGAAGATCGGCAGGTAGGGGTCGTCGATCGGGGTGATGTACGTCCCGTGCTTGTCGGCGTACCGGGCGACCGCCCGCGCCAGCTCCGGGTCGCCGGGAAAGTCGTATGGCATGCGGCACATACCGCGCGGCAGTTCCTCGGACGTGTACAGCCCGGCGCGGCGTTCCTGCGCGGTCGTGACGAACTCGACGGTGGTGGCCCAGTGCGAGTCGAGGACGACGACGGTGTCGTAGTCGTCGCGGTCGAAGACGTCCGCGCGCAGTTTCCGGAGACCGGGCACGAGGGTGGTGTCCTCGCCGTGGTTGAGCTCGCGGCGGGTGACCTCGGGCAGGACGATCGTGGGGACGTGCGCGAGGAGCCCCGCGCCGGCTACCTCGCCCATGGGGCCGTCACCGTGTTCTTCACGTCGCAGTAGAAGTCGAAGCTCCAGTCTCCGCCCTCGCGTCCCATGCCGGATTCGCGGGCCCCTCCGAAGGGCGCCCGCAGGTCGCGGACGAAGAAGCAGTTCACCCACACCGTCCCGGCGACGAGCCGCGAGGTGACGCGCCGCGCGCGCTCCGGGTCGCCCGTGGCAAGGGTGGCGGCGAGCCCGAACCGCGTCCCGTTGGCCATGGCGACGGCCTGCTCCTCGGTGTCGAACGTCTGGAGAGTCAGTACCGGCCCGAAGACCTCCTCGGTGAGGATCTCGGCGCCCTCGGGAGCCCCAGTAAAGAGCGTCGGACGGTAGTAAAGCCCGCCCAACTTCTCGTTGGGCCCGCCGCCGAGGAGAGCGCGCGCGCCCGCGTCCTTGGCGCGCCGGACGAACCCGTCGACGCGTTCGAGGTGGCGGCGGTGGATCTGCGGGCCGATGTCGGTGGCCTCGTCGCGCGGGTCGCCCTGCCGCAGCGCGGCGGCCTTCGCCAGGAACCGCTCGGTGAACTCCCCGGCGACGGACGACTCGACCAGCAGCCGCGTCGCGGCGAGGCAGACCTGCCCGGCGTTGTCGTACTGCTCGACGGCTAGGTCGACGGCCAGGTCCAGGTCGGCGTCGGCGAACACCAGCAGGGGCGACTTGCCGCCCAGCTCCAGAGACAGCGGCGTCAGGTTAGGTGCGGCCGCAGCGGCGATCGCCTTCGCGGTCGGCACCGAGCCGGTGAAGCTGATCCGCTTGACGTCCGGGTGCGCGGTGAGCGGGCCGCCGACCTCGGCGCCGTAGCCCTGGACGACGTTGAACACCCCGTCCGGGAGCCCGGCCTCGGCGGTGATGCCGGCGAGCAGCGACGCGGTCAGCGGCGTCCACTCGGCGGGCTTGAGCACGACGGTGTTCCCGGCCGCGAGCGCGGGCGCGATCTTCCACGTCGCCAGCATCAGCGGTGCGTTCCACGGGGTGATGAGCGCGCAGACGCCTGCCGGGTCCCAGCTGACGTGGTTGGTGTGGCCACGGGTGTCGAAGTCCTCGTGGCCGAGCCTCAGCAGCCGGTCGGCGAAGAACCGGAAATTGTGCGCGACGCGCGGCATCACGCCGCGCCGGTGCGAGCGGACCAGCGCGCCGTTGTCGGCGGTCTCGACCTGCGCCAGCTCCTCGACGCGCTTGTCGACGCCGTCGGCGATCGCGTGCAGCAGGCGCGCCCGCTCCTCCCGCGACGTGCGCGACCAGGCGGGGAACGCCCGGCGCGCCGCGGCCACCGCCGCCTCCGCCTCGCCCGCCCCGCCCCGCGCGATCTCGGCGACCGTCCGCTCGTCGATCGGCGAGACGTCCGCGAACGTCCCGCCGGACCCGGGTCCGACGCGCTCGCCGCCGATCCAGTGGCCGGGCTCGACGGCGACGCCGGCGACTGCTGCCATCGCTGCACCTCCAGTTTGTTTGGTCCCAAATAATCTAGGAAGCCGGGATGGCGGAGGTCAACCCGGCCGGGTTAATGTTCGGTCCCAAACGAGTCTCCGGGAGCGGCCACCACATCGACGGCGCGTTCCGGGAAGGCGGCGCGACCGTCCCGGTGGTCTCCCCGCACGCCCTCGACAAGTACCCCGATCTCAAGACGAGCTGGATCGAACTGTGACGCACCGCCCCCTCATCGCCCTGCCCGCCCGCTTCTCCACGAGCGCGTCCGCCCTGCGCTATAAGGCGGAGGTCGCCGCCCGAGCCCTCGTCGAGGCCGTCTACCGGGCCGGCGGCGAGCCGTTCGTCATGCATCCCGCCGCGCCGTTCGACCCGTCCCGCCTGGACCGCTGCGACGGGCTACTCCTGCCGGGCGGCGGCGACCTGCACCCGCGCCACTACGGCGACGCCACCGAACACGAGGCCCTCTACGACGTGGACGACGCGCAGGACGACTTCGACCTGGCCATCGCCGCCCGCGCCCTGGAGACGGGCCTGCCCACCCTGGCGATCTGCCGCGGCCTCCAGGTGGTGAACGCCGTCCTCGGCGGCACCCTCGACCAGCACATGGACCCCGACCACCGGCACAAAGTCCATCCGGTGGACGTCGCCCCCGGCACGCTCCTCGCCAAGACCGTGGAGACCGCGCAGCTCCCCGCGTCCTGCTACCACCACCAGGCGATCGCGACCCTGGCCAACGCCCTCGTCCCCACCGCCCGCGCCGCCGACGGCACCGTCGAGGCCGCCGAGCTCGCCGACCCGCGCGGCTGGTTCCTCGCCGTCCAATGGCACCCCGAGGACACCGCCGCGTCCGACCCGTCCCAGCAGGCCCTCTTCACCGCCCTGGCCCAGGCCGCCGCCCATCGGCCCGCCCGCCGCTGACCGCCCAGGCCAGGCGGAGGTGTGACGCTTCGCACGGTGGGCCGTGTAAGGGTTCACACCGATGCGCAGCGTGGTCGGGTCATGACATGCTGTGGCACAAGAGGGCGTCAGGGGGATCCCTCAGGACAGGAAAGCGATCGACATGCCGGACAACACCGAGCCCGGCCGCCCGGCCGCCCCGAACCCGGTCTCCGCCCGGCGGTGCCGGGCCGAACGGGTCGCCACGTGGGCCCTCGCCGCAATCGCCGCCGTGGCCGCGCTGGGGGCACTGGCCGTGGTCCTCGCCTCGTCCATCCCGCGCCGCCGGGGCACCCGCCACCTCCCGCGCACGCGCGTCCGCCGCCGCCGGACGGGGGATCAGGCGGTGGCCACCCGGTCGAGGTAGGCGTCGAGAAGCGTGCCGGTGCGGGCGATCGAGGCGGCTTCGGCGCGGCGCAGGCCGGCCATGACGGCGTCCGGGTCGGCGCCGGCGGCGCGCATTTCGGCGTCGCCGCCGTAGGCCAGCCAGAGGTCGAACTCGGCGACGGTGATCTCGGGATGGAACTGCACGCCCATCGAGCGGCCGAGCACGAACGCCTGCGAGCAGACGTCGCTGCGGGCGATCTCGACGGCGCCGGGCGGCAGCACCCACCGGTCGTAGTGGAACTGGAACCAGGGGCCGGCGCCGACGAGCGACGGGTCGTCGGTCTCCACGTCCACCCAGCCCATCTCGGGACGGGACGCGCGTTCGACGCGTCCGCCGAGGGCCGCCGCGAGGGCCTGGCCGCCGAAGCAGATGCCCAGCAGCGGGACGCCGGCGGCGTGCGCCTTGGCGAGCATGGCGAGTTCGGGGACGACCCATGACGCGACGCCCGGGTCGTTCACCGACCACGGCGCGCCCAGCGGGACGATGAGGTCCCAGCCGAGGGGGTCGGGGTACTCCACGCGCACGTCCGGCGTCAGGTGCCGTTCGGCGGGCACGACCGGCAGTTCCTCGACGTCGTAGCCGCGCGCGGCGAGCCGGTCGACGACCGGGCCGGCGGGCGAGACGTGGTCGTGCTGGATGAGCAGGGCGCGCACGGGGTCTCCTTCGGGTCCCGCAAATCGTACGTACCCAAACGAAATGGGGTCAACGGGACGGCCGGTACCGGGCCTGGCGGCTCGCGGCCGTGCCCGGGGCCAGGCCGGACAGCTCCCGCTCGATCGTGGCGGCGGCGCGCCGGCAGAACTCCTCCGGCTCCTCGGCGGCGTCGGGACGCTCGTCGACCAGCGCGTCGACCAGGCCGTCCCGCAGCAGGTCGGCCGACCGGACGCCCTGGGACGCGGCCATCTCGGCGGCGCGCGACGGCGTCCGGTGCACGATCACCGACGCACCCTCGGGCGGCAGCGGCGCCAGCCACGCGTGCCGCGCCGCCAGCACCCGGTCGGCGGGCAGCAGCGCCAGCGCCGCGCCGCCCGTCCCCTCGCCCATCAGCAGGCACAGCGTCGGGGCCGGCAGGGTGACGAGGTCGGCGAGGCAGCGGGCGATCTCGCCGGCCAGCCCGCCCTCCTCCGCCTCGGCGGACAGCACCGCGCCCGGCGTGTCCACCACGGTGACCAGCGGGAGCCCGAGTTCGTCGGCCAGCCGCATGCCGCGCCGAGCCACCCGCAGGCCGGCGGGGCCGAGCGGGTGGCCGTCGCGCTGGCTGCGCCGGTCCTGGCCGACGAGCACGCACGGCGCGCCGCCGAACCGGGCCAGCGCGAGCGTCAGCCCGCGCCCCGCCTCCCCCTGCCCGGTGCCCGACAGCGGCGTCACGTCGGCGGCGCCGTACCGGAGCAACTCCCGGACGCCGGGACGGTCCGGACGGCGCGACCGCTCGATCGAGTCCCAGGCGTCGTCATCGGCGGGCGCGGCGCCGGGCGCCGGCTCGCCGTCCCGAGGCGGGCGCGCGCACAGGACCGACAGCGCCCGCGACGCCACCTCCGCGAGGTCGTCCAGCCCCACCACCGCGTCCACCAGCCCCTTGGCCGCCAGGTTCTCGGCGACCTGCACGCCGGACGGGAACGGCTCCCCGTAAAGGCCCTCGTAGACGCGCGGCCCGAGGAACCCGATGAGTGCGCCGGGTTCGGCCGCCGTCACATGGCCGAGGGACCCCCACGACGCGAACACCCCGCCCGTCGTCGGATGCCGCAGGTAGACCAGGTAGGGCAACCCGGCCGCGCGGTGCGCCATGACGGCGGCGGTGATCCGGGCCATCTGCACGAACGCGGCGGTCCCCTCCTGCATCCGCGTCCCGCCCGAGGACGGCGCGGCGAGCAGCGGCAGGCCCTCGGCGGTGGCGCGCTCGACCGCCGCGACGATCCGGTCCGCAGTGGCCAGCCCGATCGAACCGGCGAGGAACCGGAACTCCGACACCACGAACGCGACGCGCCGGCCGCGCAGCAGCCCCTCCCCGGTGATGACCGCCTCGTCGGTCCCGGCGCGGTCGCGGGCGGCGGCGAGGTCGTCCCCGTAGGGCGTTCCCGGCTCCGGCTCCCCGGACGGCGGGACGTCCCAGGACGTCCAGCCGTCCTCGTCCAGCACGCGGCGCAGCAGCTCGCGCGCCCCGACCCGTTCCGCCACAGGGCTCCTTCCGTCGGTCCCACCAGAATCATGACCGCGAGCGCGGCCGGACGGACATCCGGGGGGGACACTGGGAGCGCCACAGCAAGGGAAGGGAAACGCCGTTGCCGTCCGAACGCGACGAGATCTGCTTCTCCTCGGCCCGTGACCTCGCCCGCCGCCTGCGCGACCGCGACCTGTCCGCGCGGGAGGTCGTGCAGGCCCATCTCGACCAGATCGAGCGGACGAACCCGCACGTCAACGCCATCGTCACGCTCACCGCCGAGCGGGCGATGGACGAGGCCCGCGCCGCCGACGAGCGCCTCGCGTCCGGTGCGGACACCGGGCCGCTGCACGGGCTGCCCGTCGCGCACAAGGACACCCACGCCACCGCCGGGATCCGCACCACGTCCGGCTCGCCGATCTTCGCCGACCACGTCCCGGACGCCGACGAACTGGTCGTCGAGCGGATGCGGGCGGCCGGCGTCATCACGCTCGGCAAGACGAACGTGCCGGAGTTCGCCGCCGGGTCGCACACCTTCAACCCGGTGTTCGGCCTGACCCGCAACCCCTACGACCTCGCGCGGTCGGCGGGCGGCAGCAGCGGCGGCGCGGCGGCGGCACTGGCGTGCGGGATGCACCCGCTCGCCGACGGCAGCGACATGGGCGGCTCGCTGCGCAACCCCGCGTCGTTCTGCAACGTGGTCGGGTTCCGCCCCTCGCCCGGCCGGGTGCCGTCGTGGCCGGTCCCGGCGGGCTGGTCGACGATGGGCGTGCAGGGCCCGATGGCCCGGTCGGTCGCGGACGCGGCGCTGCTGCTGTCGGTGCTCGCCGGACCCGACCCGCGCAGCCCCATCGCGCTGGAGACCCCTGGCACCGCCTTCGACGTCCCGCTCGAACGGGACATGTCGGGGATGCGGCTCGCGTGGTCACCCGACCTCGGCGGCGCGGTCCCGGTCGACCCCGCCGTCACCGCCGTCCTCGAACCGGCCGTGAAGGCCTTCGCCGGCCTCGGCTGCGCCGTCGAGGAGGCGTGCCCCGACCTGACCGGCGCCGACGAGGTGTTCCGCACGCTGCGCGCCTGGCACTGGGACATCGCGCTCGGCCCGCTGCTGGACGAGCGCCGCACCGACTTCAAGGCCTCCCTCGCCCGCAACGTCGAGGAGGGCCGCGCCCTCACCGCCGCCGACCTCGGCCGCGCCGAGGTGCTGCACACCGCGCTGTTCCACCGCGTCCGCGCGTTCTTCGAGCGCTACGACGCGCTGCTCCTGCCGGTCAGCCAGGTGCCGCCGTTCGACGCGGACCTGGAGTATCCGGACGAGGTCGCAGGGCAGACCATGCCCGACTACCTCGAATGGATGCGGTCCTGCTTCCTGGTGTCGGCCACCGGGTCGCCCGCACTGTCGGTGCCCGCCGGATTCACCTCCGGCGGGCTGCCCGTCGGCCTGCAGATCGTCGGCCCCCACCACGCCGACCTGGCCGTCCTGCGGATCGGGCACGCGTTCGAGCAGGCCACCGGGCACGCGCGCCGCCGCCCGCCCCTGGCCTGACGGCCGCGCGGGCCGCTAGTCGTCCTCCGCCGCGAGCCGCAGGACGAACCGGGCGCCGCCGTCGCCGTCGGCGGCCACGAGCGTCCCGCCGTGCGCGCGGGCGATGTCGCGGGAAATGGTCAGGCCGAGGCCGGTGCCGCCCTTGTCGCGGCGCCGCCCCTCGGCCAGCCGTTGGAACCGCCAGAAGATCCGCTCGCGGTCCTCCGGCGGGATGCCCGACCCGTCGTCGCGCACCTCCAGCACCGCGTCCGGGCCGTCCCGCGCCGCGCTCACCCAGATCCGCGACCGGGCGTGCCGCTCGGCGTTGTCCAGCAGGTTCGTCAGCAGCCTGACCAGCTGCTCGGGGGTGGCGCGGACCGCGATGCCCTCCGCCGCGTCGATCTCCACCGGGACGCGCCGGTCCCGCCGCGCCGCCTCCGCCCGCACCAGCGCGCCGAAGTCGACCCGCTCCCGCTCGACGTGCACGCCCGCGCCCAGCTTGGCCAGGATCAGCAGGTCGGAGACGATGCCCTGCAGCCGGTCGGCGTCCGCGAGCGCCGCCCGCGCCACGGCCGGCCAGTCCTCGTCCTCCGGATGCTGCAGCGCCAGCTCCAGCTGCATCCGCAGCCCGGTCAGCGGGCTGCGCAGCTCGTGCGAGACGTCCCCGACGAACCCCCGCTGCCGGTCGAGGAGGGCCTCCAGCCGGTGCAGCGTCAGGTTCACCGACTGCGCCAGCTCCGACACCTCGTCGGCCGGGTCCGGGACGGTCACCCGGCCGGGCTCGCCGCCGGTGATGTTCGCCAGCTCGTCGCTCATCACCCGCACCGGCCGCAGCGCCCGCCGCACCGCGCCCGCCACGATCCACGCCACCAGCGCGGTGCCGGTCAGCACCGCGCCGACCAGCAGGCCGATGAAGGCGCCCTTGTTGCGGGTCAGCTCGGTCAGCGGCGCCGCCGCGTAGATGGTCCGGTACCCGAACGACGTCCGGATGCGCTCCTCGACCACGTAGACGTCCGCGTTGATGCGCTCCGAGCGGACGATGTGGTCCTCGGCACGGCCCACGACGCCGGGGGGCGGCACCTTCAGCGGCCGCCGCCCGCGCAGCGCGTCGCTGTAGGCGACCACGCGGCCGTGCTGGTCGACGACCTGCAGCAGCGAGAAGTCCGGGTCCTGCACGCGCAGCAGGCCGCGCGGGTCGGTGTCGCGCACGAGCGAGGCCAGATCGTGGACGACGAGGTCGCCGCGCTGGTGCAGGCCGCTGTACACGGTGTGCTGGACGGCCGTGTAGAAGATGACGACGCCCGCCACCAGGACCAGGCCGACCATCAGGGTCGCGGCGGCGGTGACCCGGGCCCGCACCGACCAGCAGGAGGGCGACAGCCTGACCCCGAGAACCCGCACCCCGGCGCTCTCCCCCTCCCCGTCGCGAGGCGCCAGGTGCGGCGCCGCGTCCCAGCGCCCGGGAGGAGTGCGCAGAACAGGTTGTTACCGGGCCATTGCCCGGTGAAACCTCGCCTGCGGGTGGCCGATGCCCGCGCCGGCGGCGCCTCCCACCCCTGGGGTGCCGCCCGCGCGGGCATCGCCTTCGGTGCCGCCAGCGCGCCCGCCGCCCGCGCGCCGAGGAGGAAATCCGACGGGATCGGGCTCGCTGCCGAACAGGTCCTACTCTGTCCGTCCCCTGTGGACTGGACGCTACATCGACGTGACGATCACGTTTCCAGTTCTTCCTGGGGGAACGCGCCATAATCTTCCGACGAACGGGGATGGACGGACCCAGGAGACGCAAGGGAGTCGGGAAGACCGCCATGGACGGAGACATTCGGCCGCTGGAGCCCGCGGACCCGCGCACGGTCGGCGGGCACACGCTGCTGGGCCGGCTCGGCTCGGGCGGCATGGGCACCGTGTACCTCGGCACCGATCCCGCGTCCGGGGGGCGCGTCGCGGTGAAGACCATCCATCCGCACCTCGCCGTGGACGAGTCGTACCGGCGGCGCTTCCGGGACGAGGCGTACCTGGCGAGCCGGGTCGCCTCCTTCTGCACCGCGCGGGTCCTCGCGCACGGCGAGGACGAGGGCCGCCCCTACCTCGTCACCGACTACGTCGGCGGCATCTCCCTGCACCAGCGGCTCACCACGGGCGGGCCGCTGCCGCCCGCCGACCTGCACGGGGTGGCGGTCGGCGTCGCCTCGGCGCTGGCCGCGATCCACGCGGCGGGGCTGGTGCACCGCGACCTCAAGCCCGCCAACGTGATGCTGACGCTGTCCGGGTGCCGGGTCATCGACTTCGGCATCGCGCGCAGCCAGGACTCCGGCGGGCTCACCGCGGCGACCGGCAAGGTCCTCGGCACGCCCGGCTGGATGGCGCCGGAGGTGCTGCGCGGCGGCCCGGCGACCCCGGCCGCCGACCTCTTCGCGTGGGGCTGCCTGATCGCGCACGCCGGCACCGGCCGGATGCCGTTCGGCGGCGACCCGGAGGCGCTGCGCGTCACCGACGCCGCGCCCGACCTGTCCGGGCTGCCGGAGCCGCTGCTCCCGGCCGTCCGCTCCGCGCTGGCGCACGACCCGGCCGACCGGCCGAGCGCCTCGGACCTGCTGCTCACTCTCGTGGAGCAGCCGCAGGCGGGCGACTGGCCGGCGGCCGCTCCGGACGGGGCGCCCGCTCCGGTGCGGCCGGCGCCGTCCGGCCCCGCGCCGGGCCCGGCCGGTGACGACGGCGGCGTGTCCACCGATACGCGGGCGTTCAACCCGATCGGCATCGCGGGCACGCTGTCGATCAACCGCAACCGGGTGCTCGCCGCCGCCGGGGCCGCCGCGGGGACCGTCCTGGTCGGCGCGGTCATCCTCGGGCTGGCGCAGGGGAAGGGGCATCCGCACCCGCACGCCTCGACGCCACTGGCGACGCCCACCGCGTCCGTCCACCAGACGAAGAAGGCGCGGGCGGCGCCCCGTCCGTCCAAGCGGACGCCCGTGCGGGCGTCGGCGCCGAAGCCGACTCCGAAGCACAAGGCCAAGCACGCGAAGGGCAAGGGCAAGCACAAGCCGCACTGACACCGCCCCCGGCGGCGCGGCCCGCGACGGGAACTTACTTGCGCCAGATGAGGACGAGGGCGCAGTCGTCGTCGCGGGTGGCCGCCATCGTCTCCACCAGTTCCCGCGCGCCCTTGCCGAACCCCTGCGGGACGAGCCGCTCGGCCTCGCCGAGCAGCCGGTCGATCCCGGCGTCGAGGTCGCTGCCGGGCGACTCGACCAGGCCGTCGGTGTAGAGCATCAGCGCGTCGCCGGGCCGCAGCCTCCCGTGCTCGGGGACGCAGTGCAGGTCGGGCACCACGCCGAGGACGACGCCCTTGGCCGGGCTGACCTGCCAGGCGCCGCTGCCCGCGTCGAACTGGACGGCGGGCGGGTGCCCGGCCGACCCGACCGTGTAGTCGCCGGTGGCGAGGTCGACGACGACGTGCACCGCCGTGACGAACCCCTCGTCCCAGCGCTGCTTCTGGAGATAGACGTTACAAGCCGGGAGGAAACGGTCAGGTTGGAGCGATCCAAGCAATCCGCCGAACGCCCCCGACAGCATCAGCGCCCGGGTGCCGGCGTCCGTGCCCTTCCCCGACACGTCGACCAGCGCGACCTCCAGCGTGTCGCCCTCCAGGGTCGACACCACGAAGTCGCCGCCGAAGGAGGAGCCGCCCGCCTGCAGCATCACCACCTGCGCGCCCCAGCCCTCCGGCAGCTCGGGCATCTCGCCCTGCCGCCGCAGCCGGTCGCGCAGCTCCAGCAGCATCGAGTCGCCGCGCAGCCCCTGCACGCCGAGCTGCTGGCGGGTCCGCGCGAGGGTCAGCGCGAGCACCGCCGTGATCGTCAGGGTCGCGACGATGCCGGGGCCGATCGCCGCGACGTGCCGCCAAGCGTCGTAGCAGACCATCGCGACGACGACGCACAGCAGCGCGACGAGGCTGCGCACCCTCAGCAGCAGCCCGCCGCCCAGCACGATCAGCACCAGCGCGCCCGACGGCGCGAGCCCGCGGGTGTCGTCCGCCGTCGCGATCCCGATCGCGATCGCCGCGACGGCCAGCGCGGCGAAGACGTACCGCTCCCTGGTCAGCCGTCCCTGCCGCAGCGCCCGGTACAGCGCGACGAGCGGCGGGATCCTGCGCAGGAAGGCGCGGACCCGCGGCGGAAGCAGCTGCACCAGTCGTTGAAGCATCTCTCCGGCACTGTATCGAGCATTCGGGACGACCGGCGGCCATCTGGGCGACCGGTGACGCCTTGCAACGATCCAGTTCCCCCCGAGGTGGGTAGGACCGTTTTGGGTCGATGTTCGGAAACGCGAGGGAGGCGGCATATGGGGCAGCCGGGAATGCGCATCACCGTGGACGCGGCGATGCGGGCGCGGGACATCTCGCGCCCCTGGCCGGACGGCGGGCCGGACCCCGCGTCCGACCCCGCCCGACGGCCGGGCGCACCGGCCGGCGGCGCCGAACCGGGCGAGCGCGGCGATGCCCGGCGCACCGAACCGGCCCGCCGCTCCCGGGCCGCCAAGAACGAGCGGCGCCGCCTCGGCAAGCGCGGCGGCGCCCGGAAGGTCCCGGAGAACGAGTTGTAGGCCGCGCCTCGGTGGGCGCGGACCGGGCCGGTGACCGGCGCACCGGGGCGGGAGCGCGTGTTCCGGGAGGTCAGCCCTCGTCGGGCAGCGGCGGCAGTTCGCCGGTCCGCTCGTAGTCGCCCAGCATGGTGATCCGGCGGGTGTGCCGCTCCTCACCGGAGTACGGCGTGCCCAGGAACAGCTCCACGAACCGGGTCGCGGTGTCCGGGTCGTGCTGCCGCGCGCCCAGGCTGATCACGTTCGCGTCGTTGTGCTCGCGGGCCAGCGTCGCGGTGTCCTCGTTCCACACCAGCGCCGCCCGCACGCCCTTGACCTTGTTGGCCGCGATCGCCTCGCCGTTGCCGGAGCCGCCGATCACGATGCCCAGCGCGCCCGGCTCCGCCGCCGTCCGCTCGGCCGCCCGCAGCACGAACGGGGGATAGTCGTCCACGGCGTCGTACGCGAACGCGCCGCAGTCGACGGGCTCGTGCCCGTTGGCCTTCAGCCAGGAGACCAGGTGCTCCTTCAGTTCGAAGCCGGCATGGTCGGTTCCCAGAAACACGCGCATGGGCCGATTCTCGCAGGCCCGCGCCCGGCGGCGCGCGCCCGGGTCATGAGGCCCTTTTCACAGGGGCGCCTCACATGGGCGGGGGCATCGGGTCCGGGTCGCGGGGGACGTCGGGCCTGCGGTCGACCCTCGTCCGATCGGCCAGGCGCAGGTCGTCCTCGTCCTCGTCGTCCTGGGCGTCCTCGCCCTCCGTGGCCTTGGGCGACGCCTCATGGGACGGCGCGTCATCGGGCACGGCGTCCTGCGGCTCATGCTGCGCGGGCTCCGCGCCCTGCTCAGGCTCCGGGGCGTCCTGCCCGGACGCCGGCTCCACCGTCGTCTCGGACGCCTGCGGAGCGGCCTCGGGGGCCGGGGCCTCCTGCTCCGGCGCGGGGGCTCCCTGCTGCTGCGGCGGGACGGGGACGCCGCCCCACGCGGGCGACTGCGACGGACGGGCCGGCGGGACGTAGGGGACGGCGGCCGGATGCTGCGGCGGCAGGCCCGGCTGGTCGTTCCCCGTCGGCATCCCCTGCTGCATGGGCTGCGCCATGGGCTGTTGCATCGGCTGTTGCACGGCCTGCGGCATGCCCTGCTGCGGACCGCCGTAGGGCTGCTGCGCGTACGGCTGCTGAGCGTAAGGCTGCTGCATGGGCGCGGCCTGCTGCGGGGCGTACGGCTGCTGCGGGTTGTAGGGCTGCTGCTGCGCGTACTGCCCGAACTGCGGCGCGGCCTGGCCGCGAGGACGGCTGAGCAGGAAGCCCACCAGCGCGCCGATCCCCGCGAGCCACCCGTACAGCAGGCCCGAGGCCGCTCCCGACTGGACCGACTCGAAGAAGTTGCGGCTCACCGACCCGTCCTCGTACTTGATCGACCACTTCAGCAGCAGCCCGCTGACGCCTCCGGCGATGCCGCACGCGACGACCACGGCCCACCATCCGGTGATCAGCGCGCCGAGCACGCCGCGCTCGGGGTCGACCGTCCGGGCGCCGGCCAGCACGAGCAGCGCCACCACGGCGAACATCAGCAGGGTGGTGAAGTCGTCCGACACGACGAAGCGCCAGTCCAGCCCGCGCGGCGGGGTGAAGCGCCAGGCGACGAAGAACAGGTGCGACACCAGCGGGCCGAGGCCCTCGTCGAACTTGAAGCCGCTCTTGTTGATCGCGTCGATGACCCACTGGTTGCCGACGAGCAGCGCCAGCGCCAGCAGGGGCACCAGCGAGCCGCCCGACATCATGAACATCCGCCGCGTCGTCATGGCGGGCAGAGTAGTGCGGTTCATGGGCCTCCGGTAGGCCCGATGTCACCCGGCGTAGGCGACGGGGAACCGGAACTCGGGGTCGACCTGCGCGGTGAGGTCCTCGCCGGTGGCCCGGTTGGCCCAGCTCCGCGCGTTCTTGAGGTGGAACTCCACGGCCTGCCGCTGGAACGCGTCCCAGTCCTTGGCCTGGGCGTCGACCTCGGCGAGCATCCGGCCGAGCGCGGCCTCGTTGCCGTCCTCCAGCACCGCTCCGGAGCGCCCCTGCTCCATCGCGCGGACGGCGGCGGACTGGCCGAGCCAGACGAGCAGGTCGTCGCCGACGTGCTCGCGCAGGTAGTCGACGTCGTCCTCGGACTGCACCTTGTTGCCGACGACCCGGATGGCGACGTCGTAGTCGCGGGCGTACTCGACGTACTGGCGGTAGACGCCGACGCCCTTCCGGGTCGGCTCGGCGACCAGGAACATCAGGTCGAACCGGGTGAACAGCCCGGAGGCGAAGGTGTCGGCGCCGGCGGTCATGTCCACGACGGCGTACTCGCCGGGACCGTCCAGCAGGTGGTTGAGGTACAGCTCGACCGCGCCGGTCTTGGAGTGGTAGCAGGCCACGCCGAGGTCGTCGTCCTCGAACGGGCCGGTGACCAGCAGCGTCGCCCCGTTCACCTCCTGCCCCAGCGCGTGCACCGGGTCGTCGCCGCGCAGCCGCAGCAGCCGCGACCCGGTGCCCGCCGGGGTCGTCTTGACCATGGTGGACGCGGAGCCGATGCGCGGGTTGTCGCCGCGCAGGTACTCCTTGATCTCGGTGAGGTGGGCGCCCAGGGCCGGGATCTTGGCGGCCCGGTCGTCGTCCATGCCGAGCGCCGCGCCGAGGTGCTGGTTGATGTCGGCGTCGATGGCGACCACCGGCAGCCCGCGCAGCGCGAGGTGCCGGACGAACAGCGACGAGAGGGTGGTCTTGCCGCTGCCGCCCTTGCCGACGAACGCAACCTTCACGAATGCCCCCTAAACGGGTATGAAAACCGTTGCCATTTTCTCGGAGCACCGAGTCTGGCGGAGGGGCACCGGCGAGGCAACCGGAACGGCCGATCAGTCGAAGATCGGCTCCCGGGTGCGGGTGCGCTTGAGCTCGAAGAACCCGTTCGTCGAGGCCACCGCGACCACGCCGTCCCACAGCTTCGCGGCGGCCTCGCCGCGCGGGATCGGCGAGAGGACCGGGCCGAAGAACGCGCTGCCCTCGACCTCGATCACCGGCGTGCCGACCTCCTGGCCGACGCGGTCGATGCCGTCCTTGTGGGACGCGCGCACCGCCTCGTCGTAGGCGGTCGAGTCGGCGGCGTCGGCGAGCGCCGGGTCCAGGCCCGCCGCGGTCAGCGCGGCCTCGAAGTACTCGCGGCCGAACTGCTGCTTCTCGTGGTGGCGGCGCGTGCCCAGCTCGGTGTAGAGCCTGCCCAGCACGTCGGGGCCGTACTTCTGCTCGGCGGCGACGCACACGCGCACCGGCCCCCACGCCTGCGCGAGGCCCTTGCGGTACTCCTCCGGCACGTCCTTGTCCTCGTTGAGGACGGCCAGGCTCATCACATGCCAGCGCACCTGGACGGGGCGGAGCTTCTCCACCTCCAGCATCCAGCGCGAAGTGATCCACGCCCAGGGGCACAGCGGGTCGAACCAGAAGTCCACGGGTGTGGGAGTGTCCTGCGGCAACGTCGCCTCCTATGGCTGCTCGAGCGTCAGCGGTGAGAGCTCAGCACGGACAACCCTGCCCCGGCCGCGTCGATTCCCGACGAGCCCCGGCCGGTCCGCATCGGCCTCCGCCCGTTTCCTGCCCGTTTCGCGTCCTGGACCGGCCGGAAGGCCGTGGCGTGCGGACCTCGTCCCCGGCCGGTTGGTAGACATGAGGTCAGCAAAGAATTAAGCCGACCAAGGAGTACATGTGGCAGGCAACCTCACGCGCGACGAGGCGCGGGAACGGGCCCGGCTGCTCACCGTCGAGTCGTACGCGGTCGAACTGGACCTCACGACCGGCGAGGAGCGGTTCGGCTCGACCACCGTGATCCGGTTCGACAGCGCCGAGCCCGGCGCGTCGTCCTTCGTCGACCTGCACGGCGCGGTCGTGCGGGAGGCGACGCTGAACGGCGAGGCGCTGGACCCGGCGTCCTACGACGGGGAGAAGGGCCGCCTTCCGCTGCCGTCCCTGGCCGCGCGGAACGAGCTCCGCGTCGTCGCCGACTGCGCCTACTCCCGTTCCGGCGAGGGCCTGCACCGATTCGTGGACCCGGTGGACGAGAGCGTCTACCTGTACACGCAGTTCGAGACGGCCGACGCTCACCGGATGTACACGTGCTTCGACCAGCCCGACCTCAAGGCGACGTTCGAGCTGACGGTGAAGGCCCCGCAGGACTGGCAGGTCGTCACCAACGAGACCCCCGAGACGGTGGAGGGCGGGACGTGGCACTTCCTGCCGACCCCGCAGATCTCCACCTACATCACCGCGCTCATCGCCGGGCCGTACCACGCCGTCCGCGACGAGTACCGCCGCGACGACGGCACCGTCATCCCGCTCGGCGTGTACTGCCGGGCGTCGCTGGCAGAGCACCTGGACGCCCAGGCCATCGTCGACGTGACGCGGCAGGGCTTCGCCTACTTCGAGAAGGTCTTCGGCCGCCCGTACCCGTTCAGCAAGTACGACCAGCTGTTCGTGCCGGAGTTCAACGCGGGCGCGATGGAGAACGCCGGGGCCGTCACGTTCCTGGAGGACTACGTCTTCCGGTCCCGGGTCACCGACGCCTCCTACGAGCGGCGCGCGGAGACGATCCTGCACGAGATGGCGCACATGTGGTTCGGTGACCTGGTCACCATGCGCTGGTGGGACGACCTGTGGCTGAACGAGTCGTTCGCCACCTACATGAGCGTGCTGTGCCAGTCCGAGGCCACCAAGTGGACGGGCTCGTGGACGACGTTCGCCAACCTGGAGAAGGCGTGGGCGTACCGGCAGGACCAGCTGCCGTCCACGCACCCGATCTCCGCCGACATCCCCGACATCCGGGCCGTCGAGGTGAACTTCGACGGGATCACCTACGCCAAGGGCGCGTCCGTCCTGAAGCAGTTGGTCGCCTACGTCGGCCGGGAGAACTTCCTGGAGGGCGTGCGCCGGTACTTCGACCGGCACGCGTGGGGCAACACCGTCCTGACCGACCTGCTGGACGCGCTGGAGGAGACCTCCGGCCGCGACCTGGCGTCCTGGTCGAAGGAGTGGCTGGAGACCGCGGGCGTCAACACGATGCGCCCCGAGTACGAGGTCGACGCCGACGGGAACTTCTCCTCGTTCACCGTGCTGCAGGAGGCCAAGGCCGACTACCCGACGCTGCGCTCGCACCGCCTGGCGATCGGCCTGTACGACCGGACCGGCGACGGGCTCGTCCGGCGGGAGCGGGCCGAGCTGGACGTGGTGGGCGCGCGGACGGAGGTCCCGCAGCTCGTCGGGCAGAAGCGTCCCGACCTGGTGCTGGTCAACGACGACGACCTCACCTACGCCAAGGTGCGGCTCGACGAGCACTCGCTGAAGACGCTGGTCGAGCACATCGGCGACATCAAGGAGAGCCTGCCGCGGGCGCTGTGCTGGTCGGCGGCATGGGACATGACGCGCGACGCGGAGATGGCGACGCGCGACTACGTCCGGCTCGTCGCGAAGGGCATCCGCGGCGTCACCGACATCTCGGTCACGCAGACGCTGCTGCGGCAGGCGCGGACGGCCGTCCAGCAGTACGCCGACCCGTCCTGGCGCAAGGAGGGCCTGGCGCTGCTGGCCGACACGCTCTTCGAGCTGGCCCGGGAGGCCGCGCCCGGCTCGGACCTGCAGCTGGCCTACACGCAGGCGTTCACGGCGTCGGCGGTCAGCGAGGAGCACCTGGCGTTCGTCCGGGCGCTGCTGGATGGCACGCAGACCCTCGACGGGCTGACGGTCGACACCGACCTGCGGTGGGCGCTGCTGCGCCGGCTCGTCGCCACCGGCAAGGCCGGCGAGGACGAGATCGACGCCGAGCACGAGCGGGACCGGACGGCGGCGGGCGAGCGGCACGCCGCCGCGTGCAAGGCCGCGGTCCCGACCGCCGAGGCCAAGGCCGCCGCGTGGGACCGGATCATCGGCGGCACGCTGCCGAACGCCGTCTACCGGGCGACGTTCGGCGGGTTCGTGGAGCCCGACCAGGCCGAGCTGCTGGTCCCCTACGTGGACAAGTACTTCGCCGAGGTCGGCCGGGTGTGGAAGGAGTGGAGCAGCGACATGTCCCAGACGTTCGCGGAGGTCGCCTACCCCTTCCTGGTGATCGAGCAGTCCACGATCGACCGCACCGAGTCCTACATCGCCGGGGAGAAGCCACCCGCGGCGCTCGCCCGGCTGCTGTCGGAGGGCCGTGACGGCGTCGCCCGCGCGCTGCGCGCCCGCGCCAAGGACGCCGCCGCCGGCTGAGTCCGGTAGCCCTGCCGCAACCCCCGTGACCGTGCGATCGTTGCAGGGTCACGGGGGTTTTCGGGGAAAAGGGGTTGGTCGCGTGGAGACGGCGCGGGACGTGCTGGCGGCGCTGGCGCGGCGGTACGCGTTCGGGGACCTGGAGGCGCTGATCGCCGAGGGGACGCTCGTCCCGGACGGGCGGGCGAAGGCGGTCGCGCCGCTGTGCGCGTTCGGGCAGCGCGTCCTGGACCTGGACGCCGAGGACTTCGGGATGCCGGAGGCCGTCGGGGAGGTCCCCCGCGACCTGCTCGACCGCGCCCGCGCCAGCCGGATGCCGCAGGCGCCCAAAGAGCGGCCGCGCGGCGCGCTGGCGAGCCTGCGCCCCGCCTACGCGCTGCTGCTGGAGGTCATCGCGATCCGCTGGCACCGCCGCGACATGGCCGCGCTGGTCGCGGCCGTGCACATCGCCAGCGAGTACCTGCCGCTGCTGGCGTGGGAACCCGTCCTCGGGCACGCCGGCGATCCCGCGCTGATCGGCGCGTCGGTGAACGGCGAGGGCAGCCGGTTCGGCGTCCCCGTCGCGCCGGGCTCGGCCCGCGAGTGCGACCACACGCGTCCTGAGCGGTCGGCGTGCGAGCGGACGCTGCGGGTCGCCAAGGAGCCGCCGCCCGGCTGGCGCGCCTACCTCGACCGGCAGCACAGCCAGGTCGCCTCCGCCCTCGGCGACTGCGCGGCCCGCTGCCGCACCCCGTGCACCGTGATGACCCGGCTCGACGGCCCCGTCCGCGCCGCCCTCACCGAACGCTGCAAGCTGGCCGCCGAGTTCACCGACGGCGCCCTGGTGAAGCTGCGGCACGCCGCCCCGGTCGGGCACGGCTTCGGCGTCCCCTCCCCCGAGGAGGTCGAGGCGGCCTGGGCCCGCGCCCGCAAGTCCCTGTCGCACCAGCCGCTCGGCGAGGCCGCGCTGGACGGCGCCGACACCGACCCGTACCCGCTGCCCGGTCTGCCCGGCCTGTTCTCGGCGATCGCGTCGGCCCCGATCGTCCCCGACACGCTCCTGTACGACGTCACCCGGCGCATCAGCGCGAGTCTGCGCTGATCTCCTTCAGCACGGCGCGGACGCGCGGGTCGGTGACGAGGTCGTCGAGGAGGACGGGGCGGCCGTCGGCGCCGGCGAGGGGCACCCGCCAGTTCGGGTACTCGTCGGTGGTGCCGGGCTGGTTCTGGGTGCGGCGCTCACCGGCCGCGTCGGCCAGCGACACGCCGATGAGCCGGGCCGGGGTGCGGCCGAGGAAGGCGTGCAGAGCGGCGACGACCTGCTCGTCGTAGGCGGTCGAGCCGTCCGCGAGCGCGCGCATCACCTCGTCGGGCGGGACGGGCAGCAGGCCCTCGGAGTGCAGCAGCGCCAGCCAGCCGGCCAGTTGCCGGCGGTGGTCGGCGGTCTCCTCGGCGGGCGGGCGGGTGAGCAGGCCGAGGCGGTCCCGCAGGGCGATGTGGTCGCCGTGCAGGAAACCGGTGATGGGCGGCATGTCGTGGGTGCCGACCGTGGCCAGCGACAGCTCCCGCCAGTGCTTCGCCAGCTTCGGACGGCCCTTCGCATCGCGTTCGAACCACAGCAGCGAGGTGCCGAGGACCCCTCGGTCGGCGAGGTCGTCGCGGACCTCCGGTTCGACGGTGCCGAGGTCCTCGCCGACGACGAGCGCGCCGGCGCGGCCGGCCTCCCACACCAGGCAGCCGAGCATCGCCTCACGGTCATAGCCGACATAGGTCCCGTCGGCGGGCGAGCCGCCCTCGGGGATCCACCACAGCCGCGACACCTGCATCGCGTGGTCGAGGCGGAGCCCGCCGCCGTGCTGGAGCGCGGCGGCCAGCATCTCCCGGTACGGGACGTAGGCGTTCGCCGCGAGCGTGGTCGGCCGCCAGGGCGGCTGCCCCCAGTCCTGGCCGCGCTGGTTGAACTCGTCCGGCGGCGCGCCGACGCTCATCCCGGACGCGAGTTCGTCCCGGTAGATCCAGGCGTCGGCGCTTCCCTGCGCCACCCCGACGGCCAGGTCGTGGACGATCCCGGCGGGCATCCCGGCGTCGCGTGCCGTCCGCTGCGCGGCGGCGAGCTGCTCGTCCAGGCACCATTGCAGCCACGCGTGGAACTCGGCACGGGCGTGGTGGCGGGGCTCGTCCAGGACGGCCCGTCCGTGCGCGTCCCGCAGCGGCGCGGGCCAGCGCCGCCAGTCGGTGGTGCCCTGCTCCTCGCTGATCGCGCACCAGGTGGTGAAGTCGCGGAGCGCCGCGCCGTTGCGCTTGCGGAAGGCCAGGTAACCCGGGTCGTCGCGGATGTTCGGCGCCGAGCGGTACATCGCCTCCAGCGCTTCGAGCTTCGCCGACCACACGGCATCCCGGTCCAGCGGACCTCCGAGCGCGCGCAGCCGGTCCGCCACGGCCGCGTACCGTTCGCGGCCCTCGGCGGGCAGCGCCGCGTACTCCGGCATGTCCTCGATCCGCAGGTAGAGCGGGGCGGGGAAGCGGCGGCTCATCGGCGAGTACGGCGACGGGCTCACCGGCGGGACCGGCTCGGCGGCGTGCAGCGGGTTGACCACGACGAAGCCGGCGCCGAGGTCGCGGCCGCTCCACGCCGCGAGGTCGGCCAGGTCGTGCAGGTCGCCGAGCCCCCACGAGCCGCGCGAGCGCAGCGAGTACAGCTGGACGGTCAGCCCCCACATGCGCGGCGGGCGCGGCAGCGCGGCCGGCGCCACCAGCAGCGCCGCGTGCTCCTCCCGGCTCCCCCGCCTGACGTGCAGGCGGTGCCACCCGTACGGGACGTCCCCCCCGAACTCCCCCAGCGGGACGGGCTCGCCGCGCACCTCGCCGGCGGACGGCGCCGACAGGACGTCGGGCACGCCCGGCTCGACGCGCACGTCCAGGTCGCCGTCCGGACCAAGGGTCCGGCGCAGCATCGCGAGGATCCGGTCGGCGGCCCGGCCTCCGGCCTCGTCCCGGCGGACCACGACCGTGGGCGGCAGGGCGCGCGAGCGTTCCCGGTGGCGCTCCAGCTCCGCGCGGACGGCGGCGGGGGACGAGGCGTCCACCCCGAGCGCGCCGAGGACGGCGACCAGGGTGGCGGGCGGGACGTCCACCTTCCGTCCCCGCCAGTCGGTGTACCGCGTCGCGACTCTGTGGTGTCCGGCCAGCCTGGTCAGTTCGTCGTCAGCCACGCCTGCACCATGCCCCGGCGGCGCGCCGCCGAGCGCGGCGCCGGCGGGCCTCACCGCTCCCAGATGGGCGGCCTGCGGCCGGTCCAGGGACGCGCCTGCTCCAGCTGCGCAGCGAGCGAGATCAGCGTCCCCTCCCCGCCGAGCCGTCCCGCCAGCATGATCCCGATCGGCAGGCCGCCGGCGTTCCAATTCAGGGGCACGTTCACAGCGGGCTGGCCGGAGATGTTGTAGGCGGCGCAGAACGGCGTGAAGAGCATCTGGCGCCGGAAGTTCTCCTCCGGCTCCTGGTCGTGGAAGTACCCGACGGGGGCGGGTGGCTGCGCGAGCGTCGGGTGCAGGATCGCGTCGAACCCGTCCATGACGGGGAACGCCGCGCGCACCGCGCCCTGCAGCGCGGCGTGCGCCTGGAACAGCTGTGGCCCGGTCGTGGCGTTCCCGCGTTCGCGGAGCCAGCGCGTCAGCGGCTGGAGCAGGTGCTCGCCGCCGTCCGGGACGGGCGTCATCGTGGCCATGACGCCCCAGAGCAGCTCGAAATGCGGGACCATCTCGGGCCCGAACACCGGCGGCAGCTCCACGACCTCGTGCCCGAGCTCCTCCAGCAGCGCGGAGGCCTCCTCGTAGGCGGCGACGCAGTCGGGGTGCACCTCGGCGCCGGGCACGGCGGGCTGCCGGCTGCGCGCGATGCGGAGCCGTCCCGGCGGACGTCCCGCATACGACAGGAACGAGCCCTCGACGGGCGGGGCCGCGTAGAGGTCGCCGGGCATCGGCTTCGCCATCACGTCCAGCAGGAGGGCGGCGTCCTCGACGGTCCGCGCGATCGGCCCGTTGGTGGACAGGCCGAACAGGTCGGGGACGATCGGCCCCTGGGAGATGCGGCCGCGGGTCGGCTTGATCCCGAACAGCCCGCACACGCTGCTCGGGATGCGGATGGAGCCGCCGCCGTCGCTGCCCTGCGCGACCGGGGCGAGCCCGGACGCGACGGCCGCGGCGGCGCCGCCGCTCGAACCGCCCGCCGACCTGGCCGTGTCCCACGGGGTGCGGGCGGGCGGCGCGACGCCGCTCTCGGTGTAGCAGGGAAGCCCGAATTCCGGGACGGCGGTCTTGCCGAGCAGCACCGATCCGGCCTCGCGCAGCAGTCGCGCGACGCTGTCATCCGTGAATCCGGTGAAACCGGCGAAAACGGATGAACCGAAAGTCATCCGGACACCGTCCACCATGTTCAGGTCCTTGACCGGAACCGGCACACCGTGCAGCGGCGGCAGGTCCGCCGGGTCCGCGGCGTCACGGACCGCCTTCTCGGCCCGCGCCGCCTGCTCGCGCGCCACCTCGGCGGTGACCGTCACATAGGCCCCGACCTGCGGGTTCAGTCGTTCGATGCGGTCCAGGTAGTGGTCGGTCAGCTCGACCGGGGAAAGGCGGCCCGAGCGGACGGCGTCAGCCGCCTCCCTAGCGCCGAGGTCATGGAGATGTGTCACGAACCGGAACGCTAGACCGCTCGGAGGGCGGGCATCAAAGAGGCAGAGACTCTCATGCCGGGAAAGAGGTGGTAAGTGACTCACGTACCCGTCCTGCGCGGAAGTCAATCACTCACGTCCGGCGACAAAACTATTAACCCTGCATGACTAGTCGTCGGCTCGCATGATGATTACTCTGCGCTCGGAGGATCATGCCCCCGATGCGAAAGGAATACGGAGCGTCACTTATGGCGATCATGGAGCGGGGCAACACACAGCAGGCACGGGGCCAGCCCCGTGAGCAGTCGGAACAGCGGCAGGAGCGACGCGAGCAGCAGGCGCCGACACCGCCCGAGCGGACGCTCAACGGGACGCTCGGCGACCCCCGGATCCGGCGGTGGATGTGGCGCGTCGGCGTGGCCCTCGCGGTCCTCGTCGTCGTCACCATCGCGGCCGGTGCGCGGCTCGGGATCACCGCGGCGGTCCTTGCCGTCGTCGCGGACGTCGTCCGCAAGTCCCGCAGGGACTCCAGCATCCCGGCCTGGCAGAAGTCCTCGGCCGCCGAACGGCGCACCGAGAAGCAGCTGAGGTCGCTGGAGCGCAACGGCTACCTCGTGCTGCACGCGCGGGCCGTCCCCCGCGACGACGAGGGCGTCAGCGACGGGCGGATCGACCACCTGGTGATCGGGCCGAGCGGCGTCTACGCCATCGACTCCGAGAAGTGGGACAAGCGCCTCCCCGTGCGCACCCTGTCCCACCGCAAGCTCTTCCACGGCCCCTTCAACAAGAAGGACCGCCTGGACGAGGCGCGCTGGGAGGCCGACCAGGCCAGCAGGATCATCGGCGGGCAGGTCGGCTTCGAGGTGCCGGTACAGCCGTCCGTCGCCATCTACGGGCCGTCCATCCCGTGGAAGGTCATGCGCGTCCGGGACGTCGACGTGTACGCGGGCAACCGGGCCCGCTCGTACCTGCGCCGCCGTCCCAAGATCCTCACCGACACCGACGTCCAGCGGATCTTCCAGGCGGCCGAGAAGGCACTGCCGCCCAAGTACGGCTGACCGGCACGCCGGAGCACGCCGGAGCGGGGATCCCGCAGCGCCGCCGGATCCCGCATCGGGGCGGCCCGCACCCAGGGCCGCCCGACGACTCGACGACGAGTCCCCACCGGGCCCCTCGCGGGCCCGGACCTTTCCGACCCGGCTTTCGCGAGCCGCGGCCTCCACCTTGTAGCATCGAGTGTCACAGGCCGGCCCGCGCGCGACCTCCGCTGAGCCGGCGGCAGCGCCGCGATCCGCCGCTGAGAGCTTCCCACCGCGCACCGCTCGCTCCCGCCCGCCGGAACCCAGGCGCGGCGGCGCGTCCGGCGACACGGCACGACGGCACAGGTTGGAGAGGTCACAGATGCCCCCGCTCAGGTCACGTACGGTCACCCATGGCAGGAACATGGCGGGCGCCCGCGCGCTCATGCGGGCCAGCGGCGTCGAACGCGAGGACTTCGGCAAGCCGATCGTCGCGGTGGCCAACAGCTTCACCCAGTTCGTGCCCGGCCACGTCCACCTGGACGAGGTCGGCAAGGTCGTCGCCGGCGCCGTCAAGCAGGCCGGCGGCGTGCCCCGCGAGTTCAACACGATCGCGGTGGACGACGGCATCGCGATGGGCCACGACGGCATGCTGTACTCGCTGCCGTCCCGCGAGGTGATCGCCGACGCCGTCGAGTACATGGTCAACGCGCACTGCGCCGACGCCCTGGTCTGCGTGTCCAACTGCGACAAGATCACCCCGGGGATGCTGCTGGCCGCGATGCGGCTGAACATCCCGACCGTGTTCGTCTCCGGCGGGCCGATGGAGGCCGGCAAGCCCGTCGAGGGCGTGCTGGACGGCAACAAGCTCGACCTGATCGACTCCATCGTCGCCTCCGCCGACGACTCGGTCGGCGAGGACACGCTGCTGGCGGTCGAGGAGAGCGCCTGCCCGACCTGCGGGTCCTGCTCCGGCATGTTCACCGCCAACTCGATGAACTGCCTCACCGAGGCGATCGGGCTGGCACTGCCCGGCAACGGCACCGTCCTCGCCACCCACACCGCCCGCCGCCGCCTCTACGAGGACGCCGGCCGCACCGTCGTGGAGATCGCCCGCCGCTACTACGACGGCGACGACGAGTCCGTCCTGCCGCTGAACATCGCCACCCGGGAGGCGTTCGAGAACGCCATGACCCTGGACGTGGCGATGGGCGGCTCCACCAACACGATCCTGCACCTGCTGGCCGCCGCCTACGAGGGCGGCGTCGACTTCGGCCTCACCGACATCGACGCGCTGTCGCGCCGCGTCCCGTGCGTCTGCAAGCTCGCCCCGGCCAGCGCCAAGTACCACATCGAGGACTGCCACCGCGCCGGCGGCATCCCCGCCCTGCTCGGCGAGCTGCACCGCGCCGGGCTGCTGAACGACTCCGCCCACTCGATCCACTCGGCGTCGGTGACCGAGTTCGTCGGCAAGTGGGACGTCCGCTCCCCCGGCGCGCTGCCCGAGGCCGTGGAGCTGTTCCACGCCGCGCCCGGCGGCGTCCGCAGCACCTCCGCGTTCTCGCAGAGCGCCCGCTGGGAGGAGCTGGACCTCGACCGCGAGAACGGCTGCATCCGCTCCGCCGAGCACGCCTACACCACCGACGGCGGCCTGGCGGTGCTGCGCGGCAACATCGCCCCGGAGGGCGCGATCGTCAAGACCGCCGGGGTGGACGAGGAGCTGTGGACCTTCACCGGCCCCGCCGTCGTCTTCGAGTCGCAGGACCAGGCCGTCGAGGGCATTCTCGGGGGCAGGGTCAAGGCCGGCGACGTCGTCGTGATCCGCTACGAGGGCCCCAAGGGCGGCCCCGGCATGCAGGAGATGCTGTACCCGACGAGCTTCCTGAAGGGCCGCGGGCTCGGCAAGGCGTGCGCGCTGATCACCGACGGCCGGTTCTCCGGCGGCACGTCCGGGCTGTCCATCGGGCACGCCTCCCCCGAGGCCGCCGGCGGCGGGATCATCGCCCTCGTCGAGGACGGCGACCGCGTCGTGATCGACATCCCGAACCGCGTGCTGGAGCTGGACGTCCCGGCCGACGAGCTGGAGATCCGCCGCGAGAAGCTGCTCGCCGACCTCGGCGGCTACCGTCCCCGCGACCGCGACCGCAAGGTCAGCGCCGCGCTGCGCGCCTACGCCGCGATGGCCACGTCCGCCTCCACCGGTGCGGCCCGCGACGTCTCGCAGGTGGAGCGCCTGAACGGCTGAACGGGCGGGCATTACCCGTCGGGTAATCGCCGCCGTTCCCTCCCGGCGCCATAGTGGATCATGTCAACGGGGCCGCCCCAGCGGGCGGCCCCGGGATCCGCTACCGGAGGAGACCGCCATGACCGCCTACGCCATCGGTCTGCTGACCCCTCAGCCGCCGCTCCACGACGAGGTCTTCGTCTACATGGAGCGCATCCAGGCCACCATGGACCCGTTCGGCGGCCGCTTCATCACCCACGGCAAGACCCCCGAGGTCCACGAGGGCGAGTTCGGCGGGGCCGTGGTGATCCTGGAGTTCCCGGACATCGACAAGGCCCGGGCCTGGTACGACTCGCCCGCCTACAAGGAGATCATCCCGCTGCGGGCCGACCACATCCCGAGCGTGATCATGCTGGTCGACGGCGTCGGCGCCGACCACGACGCCGCCGCGCTGGCCGCCGGCCTGCGCGCGGCCCAGCGGGGCTAGCCGTCAGGAGCAGCAGCCTCCGCCGCAGCACCCCCCGCCCGCGGACGGCGGGGGCTTCGGCGCCCCGCCGCGGGCGGTGCCGGTGACGGCGACCGTGGACAGCAGCTTCACCGTGTCGTCGTGGCCGTCCGGGCAGACCGCCGGGTCGGAGGCGTTGATCATCGGGCGGGAGACCTCGAACGTCGACCCGCACGCGCGGCAGCGGTAGTCATAGCGTGGCACAGGGACAGGATACGGCCCGTCCGCGCTATGCGGCGGGTTCGGTGACGTAGGGCGCCCACTGCGGGTCGCCGTCGTGGACGATGCCGATGAGCCGCCAGTGCGCGCCGCGCGGGACGCCGGGGGTCATCCCGAGCGTCCAGCCGAGCTCGGACAGCAGCCGGTCGGCCTTGCGGTGGTTGCACGTCATGCAGGACGCGACGCAGTTCTCCCAGACGTGCTTGCCGCCGCGGCTGCGCGGGTGGACGTGGTCGATCGTCTCGGCGCGGCGGCCGCAGTAGACGCAGCGGAAGTTGTCGCGGCGCATGAGCGCGGCGCGGGTCAGCGGGACGCGGGTCCGGAACGGGATGCGGACGTAGCGGCGCAGCCGGATCACCGACGGCACCTCGATCTCCATGGTCGCCGAGTGCAGGGAGGCCCCCGAGACGTCGTGGTGGACGATCTCGGCCTTCTCCCGGAGCACGAGGCAGACCGCCCGCCGCAGCGGGAGCGTGGTGAGTGGTTCGTACGTCGCGTTCAGGAGAAGGACCTGTCTCATCAGACGGCCTCCGCCGGCGTGCCGGGGTTCGCCTCGGCGGACGCGGCTGACCGCGCCTCGCACCGAGGCCCGAATATTGTCTCCGGCACCTGCGCACTCGCCATGAGGACCTCCCCAGAGGCGAACCGACCTGGAATCAGTGTGGCGGCTGGGGCAGCCCGACCGCTACCCCAAATATCCCCATCGCGGGGCCGGATCGAACGCGAAAGCGCCCGCGTTGCGCCGCGGACGCGGGAGCGGCCGACCTGACCGGACGGACCGGCCGGAGCGGTGAATACAGTGCATCCCATGACCGGAACGCCTTATCCGCCCGCGCGGCGCCAGGACATCGTCGAGGAGATCCACGGGCACCGGGTCGCCGACCCGTACCGCTGGCTGGAGGACGCGGGCAGCGCGGAGACCCGGGACTGGCTCGCCGCGCAGGACGAGCTGTTCCACAAGATCACCGACGCGTTCCCGGGCCGGGACCGGCTGCGCCGCCGGCTCGGCGAACTGCTCGGCGCGGGCAGCGTCGGCGCGCCCGTCTGGCGGGGCGCGCGCCGGTTCTTCGGCCGCCGGACCGCCGAGCAGGAGCATCCGGTGCTGTACACGGTGGATCCGGACGGGTCCGAGCGGGCGCTGGTCGACCCGATGGCGCTGGACCCGGGCGGCACGACGACGCTGGACGGCTGGCAGCCCGACAAGGAGGGCCGGCTGCTGGCGTACAAGATCTCGACGGGCGGCGACGAGGAGTCGCTGCTGTTCGTGATCGACGTCGCCACCGGTGAGCGCGTGGAGGGCCCGATCGACCGGACCCGCTCGTCCGACATCGCCTGGCTGCCCGGCGGGGAGGCGTTCTACTACACGCGGCGGCTGCCCGCGCGGGCCGTCCCGGAGGGCGAGGAGCAGTACCA
The DNA here is from genome assembly GCF_039529375.1 of Actinomadura napierensis. Lineage (NCBI taxonomy): Bacteria > Bacillati > Actinomycetota > Actinomycetes > Streptosporangiales > Thermomonosporaceae > Actinomadura > Actinomadura napierensis. Next base: position 27,768 of record NZ_BAAAMR010000043.1, on the reverse strand, counting down.
CCGCCGCGTCTACCTGCACCGGGTCGGCACCGAGCCGGAGACCGACGACGTGCTGGTCTTCGGCGAGGGGATGGACAAGACCAACTACTACGGCGTGGGCGTCAGCCGCGACGGGCGGTGGCTGACGGTCTCCGCCTCGCAGGGCACCGCGCCGCGCAACGACCTGTGGATCGCCGACCTGTCCGCCTCGCCGCCCGACCGGCCCGAGATGCGGCCGGTGCAGGTGGGGGTGGACGCCGAGACGTGGCTGCACGTGGGCCGGGACGGCCGCGCCTACGTGTTCACCGACCGGGACGCGCCCCGGTCGCGGCTGTGCGTGACCGATCCCGCCGACCCGTCGCCCGAGACGTGGCGCGACCTGATCCCGCAGGACCCCGAGGCGGTCCTGACCGACTACGCCGTCCTGGACGGTCTCGAAGCGCCGGTGCTCCTCGCCGGGTGGACGCGGCACGCGATCAGCGAGATCACCGTGCACGACCTGGCGTCCGGGGAGCGGCTCGGCACCGTCCCGACGCCGGGGCTCGGCTCGATCGGCGGGATCGTCGAGCGGCCCGAGGGCGGCCACGAGGCCTGGTTCGGCTACACCGACAACGTGACCCCGTCGTCGGTGATGCACTACGACGCGCGCACCGGCGAGACGAGCCTGTGGGCGTCCGCGCCCGGCACCGTCGACGTCCCCGAGATCGAGACCCGGCAGGTGACGTACCCGTCCAAGGACGGCACCGAGGTGCGGATGCTGGTGGTGTCGCGGCCCGGCGCGTCCGGCCCGCGCCCGGCGGTCCTCTACGGCTACGGCGGCTTCAACATCTCGCTGACGCCGTCGTACTCGGCGAGCATCCTGGCGTGGGTCGAGGCAGGCGGGGTGTACGCCGTCGCGAACCTGCGCGGCGGGTCCGAGGAGGGAGAGGAGTGGCACCGCGCGGGGATGCGCGAGCGCAAGCAGAACGTGTTCGACGACTTCCACGCCGCCGCCGAGCGGCTGATCGCCGACGGGCTGACCACGCCGTCGCGGCTGGCGATCTCCGGCGGGTCGAACGGCGGGCTGCTGGTCGGCGCCGCCCTCACCCAGCGCCCTGAACTGTATCGGGCGGTGGTCTGCTCGGCGCCGCTGCTGGACATGGTCCGCTACGAGCGGTTCGGGCTCGGCCAGACGTGGAACGACGAGTACGGGACGGCGGACGACCCGGTGGAGTTCGGCTGGCTGGTCGGCTACTCGCCGTACCACCACGTCCATCCGGGGACGGCGTATCCGGCGACGCTGTTCACCACGTTCGGCAGCGACACCCGCGTCGATCCGCTGCACGCCCGCAAGCTGTGCGCCGCGCTCCAGCACGCGACCGCCTCGGACGCGCCGGTCCTGCTGCGCAACGAGTCGGAGGTGGGGCACGCGGCCCGGTCGGTCAGCCGGTCGGTGGACCTGATGGCCGACACGCTCACCTTCATGGCCGCGCAGACGGGCCTGGACCTGGCCTGACGGGGCCGGGGCTCCGCCTCGTGAGCGGGGTCACAAGCGGCGGGGCTGGTGCGGCGAAATTGACGGCTGATCTAATAAGGGCGTGAACGTGTCGATGGTGCAGACCCCGTCCGCCGCGCGGCGGGTCCTCGACCTGCTGCGCGACCCGCCCGCCGACCCGGACCTGTCGGCCGGATACCTCGACCTGCTCGGCCCGGCCGAGGAGCGCGCGCCGTCCCTCGCCCAGTCGGTGATGGAGTCGACGTTCCTGCCGCAGATCTACGAGAAGGTCTGGCGGCCCGTGGGCTTCAACCTGGCCAAGGGCTGGCCGATCGGCCCCGACACCGCCGCCGAGCAGGCGACGGCGCGCGACTGGCTGGGCCTCGGGCAACCCGGCGGCGCCGACCGTCCCGCCGCGACCGTGCTGGACGTGGCGTGCGGGCCGGGCAACGTGACCCGCGCACTGGCCGAGGGCGTCGGAGAGGACGGGCTCGTCGTCGGGCTGGACGCCTCCCCCACCATGCTGGCCCGCGCCGAGGCCGACACCCCGCCCACCGGCACATCGCACAACGGCGACATCTGCTACGTCCGCGGCAACGCCGTCGACCTGCCGTTCCGCGACGCGACGTTCGACGCCGTCTGCTGCTTCGGGGCGCTGTACCTGTTCGACGACCCGTGGAAGGCCGTCGACGGCATGACCCGCGTGCTCCGCCCGGGCGGACGGCTGATCATCCTTACCTCGCGGCGGCTGACGCCGCTTTACGCCTCCAAGGTGGGCGGCGAGCTGATCCGCCGCGCCACCGGCTACACGGTGTTCGGCGACCGGGAGGTCACCGGGGCACTGGCCGACCGCGGGTTCACCGCCGTCCGCCGGCGCCGCTACCCCCTCATGCAACTGGTCGGCGGCACCCTGCCGAACGCCTGAGCACCCTGGCGCCGCCAAGGCGGCCGGGGGGCGTAGGGGGTATCCCCCACAGGGGGTGTGGGGGTGTCCCCCACCGGGGGGCGTGGGGGGCAGGCCCCCCACCGGGGACGAGGGGCGCCTGTAGCGGAGCGCCAGCGAAGCGAAAGGCGCCCCTCGCCCCCGCCCGGGGGGTGTGGGGGGTCGCCCCCCCACAATGAACCGCCCCGAGCCGCGGGCGCTGCGCGCCGCGCCGCGCCGCCGGCGCGCGTCCCGCGGCTCGGGTGTCCTCAGCGGAGCGCCTTCTCGATGTAGATGTTCACGATGCCCCCGATCACCTCGCGGCGCGTCTCCCGCCAGCCGAACTTGCGGTAGAGGGCGAGCGCCGGGGCCTGCAGCTCGGTCGTGTCGCCGCGCAGGATCCGGTACCCGTACTCGACGGCCCGTTCCTCCAGCGCGGAGACGACCGCGGTGCCGTAGCCGCGCCGCTGGACGGACGGCCGCACCCGCAGCCGCACCATCTCCACCGCGTCGAGCACCGGCGCGCCCGGCGCGTAGCCGCCGAACGCCCGGGCCGAGCCCCCGGGGACGAGGTCGGCGCGGCGCAGGCCGCCCATGGCGACGATCCGCCCGTCCACCTCGCCGACGAGGAACTCGCCGTCATTGCGCAGGTAGATGTCCTCCATCCGGAAGAAGTCGTGGTCGTAGTAGACGCCGTCGCCGGGGCGCAGGCCCACCTGCGCCAGGCCCTCGCGGTGCAGGGCGAGGACGGTGGCGTGGTCGGTGGCCCGGTACCGGCGCAACCGCAGGTCGCCGAAGCCCCAGACGGGGGGATCGGCCTGCAGCCGCACCAGCGCGCGGCCGCCGGGACCGGTGCCCGGGGTAGGCGAGGGCGGCGCCGGAGGCCGCGGGTTCGGCGCCGCGGGCTCCGCGCCGGGCGGTTCCTGCCAGGAAGCGCTGTCAGGCGTTCCCATGCCCGGTCAGACCTGCTCGGTCGGGGGGACGGAGCTCTGCTCCTTGGTCGGACTGGTCACCCAGGGCCCGGCGAGCGCCTCCCGGAACTCCCGCAGCCCCGCGATCTCGCCGTGCTTGGCCTGCACCGCGGCGCCGATCTGGCGGGCCCGGTGCACCAGGATGTCGGACCGGTGGTCGGGCGGCAGATCCAGGATCGCCTCCTGCCCGCCCGTCAGCGCCGCGTCCGGATTGCCGGAGTGCAGCTTGCACATCGCCCGGTCGAGGCGCACAAGGGTCAGGTCGACGCGGTCGGTCGGCGCGTACAGCGTCAGCGCGTGGCTCAGCACCTCGTCGCCGTGCTTGTGGTCGCCGAGGTTGGTGAACGTGTCGCCCTCATAGAAGGCCATCTGCCGGTCGGTGAAGCCGAACACCAGGTCGCCGGTGTCGGTCTTGGACAACTGGTCGAACACCGAGCGCCCGCGCACGAGCGCCCGGCGGGCGCTGGGCGCGGCGTCACCGCGGCCGCGCATCGCCAGCATGCCGAGCGCGCGGGCCTCCACCGCGGGCGCCATGGCGGCGGCCACCCCGGGGGTGCGGCCGGCCAGGTCCTGCGCCTTGCGCGCCAGGTGCAGCGCCTCGCGGGGGTCGCCGTAGTACATCGGCACGAGCGACTCGCGGACGGTCACCCAGGCGCGCAGCTGCCGGTCGCCGGTCTCGTCGGCCGCGGTGCGCGCGGTCCGGAAGAACGAGCGGGCCAGCCGGTGGTCGCCCAGATTGATCATGATCAGCCCGGACAGCCCGGACAGCTGCGCCGCGATCCGGCACAGCCGCTCCTGCAGCTCGACCGGCTGCCGCTTGTCGCACATGCGCCGCACTTCGCTGAAGTCCAGCAGCACGTCGCACAGCATCCGCAGCGACGGCGTCGCCTGGTACTGCTGGCCGTAGCCGTAGGTGGTCTCCTCCCATTGGTCCAGCATGGTCGGCGAGACCGTCGCGCCGACCAGCGTGTCGTCCATCTTGCGTCGAATGCCGTCGACCGCACCCAGGAACTGACCGTCGAGCGCCACGCCCGCTCCGGCCAGAAGTTGCAGAAGGGTCCTACGAAGCACGATGTCCTCCTCTCCCACATCAATGGACAGGGGGCCGTCGGCGCGGTCAGGGCCCCGTAGGTCGTTGACGTCCACCCAGTGGCGGTCGTCCGCCCTGGGGATGATCGACCCGACGAGCGGTACGTCGGGCTGCTGTGCCGCGTGCCGCTCCGGGCGGCGCGGCTGGGGCACCGTGGCGGCCCCCGGGCGGGCGGCGTGCCCGCGTCCGCATATGCAGGGGCTCTTGTAGTCGAGCTCATCCGGCTCGACCCGGTACACGGCGCACAGGTAGTGCAGATACTCGGGACCGGGTCTTTTGTACCCGCTCTCGTAGGCCGACAGCAGCGTCTCCCCGAGCCGGGGCGGCGGCTTGCCGTCGACCTCGTACAGGGCCTTGACCTGGGCCACGATGTCCGACAGCGCGACACCGTGGGCCAGGCGGTGGGCCTTGACCCGGCTGGTGCCGAACAGGGGACCGCACTGCTCGTGGATCTCGTGCGCGATCTCCTGCGGGCCCCGCCCCCGGGCCAGAGCGTGCGCACGGATCCTGCGAGCCACGTCCGTTTCTTTCCGAGGGGGGTCCGACATCGATTCCGGCCTCCTCACCGTCGGGCCGGGGCGGCGCCCCTCGGGGGAAGGGCGGTCGTCCGGGCCACGGCGACCGGTCAATAACTGGCCACGACAGATAATCTCTCGCGCACGCAGCGTAACCCTGACGGCGGGGCGGGCCAAGCGATTCGCGGGAAAGACCAGGGCTCCGGATGCGTCCTCACCCCCCCAGGTAGAGATTCTTCCTCCGCGGGGTGTGAGGCTTCCTCTGAGGTGGGGGAATCCGGTACTTCGCGGGACGGCGCCGCCCTTGACCCGGCACTGTGAGAGTTGCAATTCTCACCATGAGCAACGGAACGGATCCAGAGGGTTGATCAATTGCCGGACCTCCCGGCGGCCGCGCGGTCACACGCCGCGCACGCCGGAGGCCGGCGACGAGGGATCGGCGATGCAGACGATGGCGACGCACACGACGGCGCAGGGACCGGCGGCGCAGTGGATCGGCGCGGCGGCTCCCGGCACGGCCGACGAGACGACCGACGGCACGACCGGAAGAGGGGGGGCGCAGGCGGCCGGCGACAGACGCGTCGGCCATCTCCGGGAGCTGGAGCGGGAGCTGGACGCGCGGGGCCTGGTCGCGCGCGTCGTCCGGACCCGCTCGGGCCCGGCGTTCCTGCGGGTGGTGAACCCGGCCGCCGCGAGCCTGGCCGAGGACGTCACGTGCGCCCCCGCCCCCGAGACCCACGACCACTACTTCTGGTGGTCCTGGGGCGAGCGCATGCACGGCGTCGACGACGTGGACGGCGCGGCCCTGAAGCTCGCGCACGTCCTGCAGCCCCTGGACGAGCAGCTCGACCCGCGGCTCACCCGGAGCAGGCGGCCGGCCGGCCGCCCCTAGAGCCGGGCGTGCCCCGCGGGGCCGTGGCCGGAACGGCGCGGCAGCCGCGGACCCCGCGGGGCACGCTCGCTGGAACAGCCCCTCCCCGGCCTTGTCAAGACACATCGCAGGCGTAGTACGAACCGGTCGTTACCGTCCCCTACGATCGGGCTCGTACCCGCCGCAGGTCCACGGCGAGGTGTCGAGACGCCCACAAAGGCCGGGGAGGGTCTGCCCGACATGTTGGTCGATGCTCAGTCGCTGCTGCCCTGGGCCGAGAAGGGCACGCCCGAGGCCGCGTGCCGCGACCAGACGCCGAGCACCGGCTGCCGGCTCGTCTGGAACGTCTCCCACAGCAACGACTTCACCCAGTTCTACGCGACGTGGCTCGACAAGCCGCTCGGCACCGTCCTGTCGATCGTCATCACCTTCGTGGTCGCCATGATCGTGAAGAACATCGCGCACCGGATGATCACCAAGGTGACGGTGCGGATGGCCGAGGGCACCATGTCCGAGAGGGTCAAGGAGCGGTCCCGGACGGTGTTCGAGGGCAGCCCCGCCCTGCTGAACCGGCGGCGGGCGCAGCGCGCCCAGACGCTCGGCTCGGTGCTGCGCTCCATCGCGTCCATCGTGATCATGGGCACGGCCGTGTTCAGCATCCTCGGCTCGCTCGGGCTGAACCTCGCGCCGATCCTCGCCAGCGCGAGCGTGATCGGCGTGGCGGTCGGCTTCGGCGCGCAGAACATCGTCAAGGACTTCCTCGCCGGGATGTTCATGCTGCTGGAGGACCAGTACGGCGTCGGCGACTACATCGACGTCGGCTCCGCCAAGGGGACGGTCGAGGCGGTCACCCTGCGGGTCACCCGGATGCGCGACGTCGACGGCGTCGTCTGGTACGTGCCGAACGGCGAGATCAAGAAGGTCGGCAACGAGTCGCAGAACTGGGGCCGGGCCGTCCTGGACATCCCGGTCGACATCCGCGAGGACACCGAGAAGGTCAAGGAGATCCTGCAGGCCACCGCGGACGAGCTGGCCGCCGCGTCCGGCTGGGACGACGTGATCCTGGAGGAGCCGTCGGTGTGGGGCGTGCAGGCCCTCGCAGGGGACGCGCTCGTCATCCGGGTGGTGCTGAAGACCGTGCCCGGCAAGCAGGGCAATGTGGCCCGGGAACTGCGCGAACGGGTGAAGAACGCGTTCGACGAGGCGGGCGTCTCGGTCGCCACCCCGGCCACGACCTGATCCCGCGGGCCGGCGGGCCGTTCCGTGCGGCTGATCACTCGGCGGCCGATCGCATAGGGTGGGCAGCGCCATGACTGAACAGGTGACCTTCTACGAGGCGGCCGGCGGCGAGGAGACCTTCCGCCGGCTCGTGCACCGCTTCTACCAGGGTGTCGCTGAAGACCCCAACCTTCGCGCCCTCTACCCCGAGGAGGATCTCGGTCCCGCCGAGGAGAGACTCCGGCTGTTCCTCATCCAGTACTGGGGCGGCCCGAACACCTACAGCCAGCGGCGCGGGCATCCCCGGCTGCGGATGCGGCACGTCCCGTTCGTCATCGGCGAGGCCGAGCGCGAGGCGTGGCTCAAGCACATGCGGGTGGCGGTGGACGAGCTGGAGCTGCCCGAGCAGCTGGAGAAGATGCTCTGGGACTACTTCACGATGGCGGCGCGGAGCATGGTGAACGCCCCCTCGTAAGCGGGTAGATCGCTGGGTATGACGCGAACCCCCTGGTGGCGCAACGCCGTCGTGTACGAGGTCTACGTCCGCAGCTTCGCCGACTCCGACGGGAACGGCGAAGGCGATCTCCAGGGGATCCGGTCGCGGCTGCCGTACCTGCGCGACCTCGGCGTCGACGCGCTCTGGCTGACGCCGTTCTACACCTCGCCGCTCGCGGACGGCGGCTACGACGTGGCCGACTACCGCGACGTCGACCCCCGCTTCGGGACGCTGGCCGACTTCGACGCGCTGGTGGCGGACGCGCATGCGCACGGCCTCCGGCTGATCGCGGACATCGTGCCGAACCACTCGTCCGACCGGCACCGGTGGTTCCAGGAGGCGCTGGCGTCACCGCCCGGCTCGCCGGAGCGGGACCGCTACATCTTCCGCGCCGGACGGCCAGGGGAGACTCCCGACGAGGCGGGCCCGCCGAACGACTGGCCGTCCGCGTTCGGCGGACCGGCGTGGACGCGGGTCCCCGACGGCGAGTGGTACCTGCACCTGTACGCGGCCGAGCAGCCGGACTTCAACTGGCGCAACCCGGAGGTGCGGCGCGAGTTCGAGGACATCCTGCGGTTCTGGCTGGACCGCGGCGTGGACGGCTTCCGCATCGACGTCGCCGCCGGGCTGGTCAAGGACGCCTCGCTCGGCGACCTGAACGGCCGGGCCCGGCGCGTCGCGAACGGGCCGATCTACAGCCGTCCCGAGGTCCACGAGATCTACCGCCGGTGGCGCCGCATCCTGGACGAGTACGGCGGCGACCGGATGGCCATCGGCGAGGTGTGGACGGACGGCCCCGAGGACCTCGCGCTCTACCTGCGTCCGGACGAACTGCACCAGGTGTTCCAGTTCGACCTCCAGCTCGCGCCCTGGTCGGCGCCGGCCTTCCGCGACGTGATCGAGGCCGCGCTGAAGGCCGTCGCGCCCACCGGCGCGGCGCCCACCTGGGTGCTGTCCAGCCACGACTCCGTCCGCCACCTCACCCGGTACGTGCGTCCGGGCGGCGTGCCGGGGACCGAGTACGCCCGCGCCAAGGCCGCCCTGCTGATGCTGCTGGCGCTGCCGGGTTCGGCGTACCTGTACCAGGGCGAGGAGCTGGGGCTGCCAGAGGTGACGGACCTTCCGGACGAGGCCCGCCAGGACCCAATCTGGAAGCGCAGCGACGGCGCACAGCCGGGCCGCGACGGCTGCCGCGTACCGCTCCCCTGGTCGGGCACGGCGGAACCCTTCGGTTTCGCGCCGGACGGCGTCCGTCCCTGGCTGCCGATGCCCGCGCGGTGGGCGTCGCTGACGGCGGAGGCGCAGGCGGCCGAGCCGTCCTCGATGCTGGCGTTCTACCGGCGCGCGCTGGCCCTGCGCCGTGACCTGCTGGACGACCTGCCGGAGGAACTGGAGTGGCTCGACTCCCCCGAGCCGGCCGTCTTCTTCACCCGCGGACCGCTCACCTGCGCGCTCAACTGCAGCGAGAACCCCGTCCGCCTCCCGCCGGGCCGCCCCGTCCTGACGAGCATGCCCATGTACGGCGACCTCCTACCCGGCAACGCCGCTGCTTGGTTGCACTAACGCGATCCCACGCCAGGTGGCTTGAACCTCAGCCACCGTTCACGGGTAGGCACGCGGAGGGAGCGCTAGCGAGCGGAGCGGGCCTGCCCGCCGACCGACAGGCTGTTTCGCGCGGAGCGCCAGCGGAGCGGGAAACAGCCTGTCGGTCGGGACGGGGGTTCCAGGGGGTCGTCCCCCTGGGCTACAGGGGCGGGCGCTGGAGTTCTAGGGGGTCGTCGGCGGTGGGGCCGGTGGTGAGGGTCTTGGCCTGGCCCGGGACGCCGGCCCAGCGCAGCACGTCGTTCTTTGCAGCGGCCTGCTGTGCGGCGGGCAGCGCGCCGATGAGCCGGCCGCTGTGGTTCATGCCGGGGGCGACGTAGACGGAGGAGTCGCGGCTGCCGCGGCCGAGGCGGAAGGGCTCGGAGCCCCACGGGTCGTTCTGGCCGTAGAGGAACAGCATGTGGTCGGCATGGAACCGGACCCAGCCGTCGATGTCGCGCATCGCCTTACCGCCGTCGAAGCGCATGGGGATGTCGCGGGGGACGTAGGTGCGCGGCTGGTAGCTGCTCTCGTACCGCAGCAGGGGGCGCAGGCTCTTGAACTTCGGCGACGGCCAGCCGAGCTGCGTGCCCGCCTGGTAGTAGTACGGGATGTAGGGGGCGAGTCCCTGGTCGGTGTAGAACGACAGCCCCGAGATGTCGTCGAGCGTCTTGTAGATGGCGTCGTCGGAGGCGTTCACCGGGGGCAGGGAGGCGCAGTCCGACTGCAGGTGGTACTGCCAGAAGCCCCACTCGTAGTCCATGACGGAGTTCTCGAACGCGCGGTCCGGGGTGCGCAGGATCTTGAAGGTCCAGCCGTTCTCGGTGGCGGCTGCCTCGAAGCGCTTGAGCATGGCGGGGCGGCGCTTGAGGAACTCGCGGGCGAGCGACTTCACGTGGGCGCGGCATTCGGGGTCGGTGCCCACGGTCTGGAAGAACTTGTCGTAGGCGGTGTCGTCGTTGTTGTTGACGTCGTTGGGCGCCACGTACACGACGCTGCCGTCGACGTCGCGGGGGTAGAAGCGCTTGTGGTAGACGGCGGTCATGCCGCCCTTGCTGGCGCCCGTCGAGATCCACTTGTCCTTGTAGATCGTCTTGAGCGCGCCGATGATCCGGTGCTCGTCGGTGGCGGCCTGCCAGATGGTGTCCTTCTTCCAGTCCGCGGGCTCGGGCCGGGACGGGGTGAAGTAGCGGTACTCGACCGAGATCTGGTTGCCGTCCACGAGCGCGGTCGGCTCGGCGGTGAACATGGTCTCGGGGGTGTCGTAGCCGCTGGTGTAGAGCACCATCGGCCGGTCCGCCGACTTGTGCTGGAGCATGATCCGCTGCTCGAACCACTTCCCGTGCGGGTCGCGGTGGTCGACGGGCTGCCGGTACTCCAGCCAGAACCAGCGGTAGCCGGGGATCGTGGAGGTCTTTTCCGTGACCTGCATGCCGGGGATCGCCTTGAGCCGGGCGAGGATGTCGTCCGACTGCGCCGCCCTGGCCGCCGTCGCGGGGGCCGCCGCCTGCGCCGCGGTGGCGCCAGTTCCGGCCATTCCCGCCGCCAGCAGCAGGGCGATCGCTCCTCGTGAGATACGCCGCATTTCATCCCTTCCACGTGGGTTCGCCACATTTCGCGACGCGACCCTAGAGGGATATGTGCAGCGAAAGCGGATGCCTGTTGCGCTTGTTACTTATCCGTGACGGCGCGGTCATCACCGGGTCAGGCGGGTGCGCAGGGGCAGGGAAGAGGACGCCCAGGTCAGCGGCCGGGGCGGGGCGGCCGGCGCGTCAGTCCGTGGGGACGACGTAGCGCCCGATGAACTCGCGCTCCTCCGGCGTGAAGCGGCGCAGCCGGTTGGCCTCCACGTCGAACGCGACGAGCGTCGAGGTGGCGGTCGCGTACACGTTCTCGTCGTCGCGCACCTCGTAGGCGAGCTTGAACGACGCGGCGCGCGCCTCGGTCACCCACGTCTCGACCCGGATCGGGTAGACGGTCGGCAGCAGCGGCAGCTTGTAGTCGATCTCGTGCCGCGAGATCACCATGCCGCGGACCGGCTGCTCCCCCTTGCGCACCGGGTCGCCGTGGAACATCTCCAGGCGCGCGTCCTCCAGGTAGCCGAGGAACTTGACGTTGTTCACATGGCCCTGGGAGTCGATGTCCCCGAACCGGATGAAGAACTCGTAGACGTGCCGGTACTCGGCCGCGGGCAGGTCGGTCTGCTGCATGTCCTCGCCTGGGGTCGGGGGCCTGGGGCCGGCGGCGGGGGAACTCCGCCGGTCGGCCCGATGTTACCGGCCGGTGGCCGCGCGGCCCGCGACCGCCCCGTCAGCGGGCGGCGTCCCTCACCAGGCACGGACGCTTCGGGTCGAACGTCCAGCCCGGGACGAGGTACTGCATCGCCGCCGCGTCGTCGCGGTCGCCGAGCCCGTGCTCGCGGTACAGCCGGTTCGCCGCGTCGAGGCGCTCCTCGTCGATCTCGACGCCGAGGCCGGGCGCGTCCGGCAGCGCGACCCCGCCGCCCTCGATCCGCAGCGGGTCGCGGGTGAGGCGCTGCCCGTCCTGCCAGATCCAGTGCGTGTCGATCGCCGTGATCTCGCCCGGCGCGGCCGCGGCGACCTGCGTGAACATCGCCAGCGACACGTCGAAGTGGTTGTTGGAGTGCGATCCCCAGGTCAGCCCCCATGCCTGGCAGAGCTGCGCGACCCGCACCGAGCCGCGCATCGTCCAGAAGTGCGGGTCGGCGAGCGGGATGTCCACCGCGTCCAGCCGGATCGCGTGCCCCAGCTCCCGCCAGTCCGTGGCGATCATGTTGGTGGCGGTCGGCAGCCCGGTCGCCCGCCGGAACTCCGCCATCGTCTCGCGTCCGGAATAACCGTGCTCGGGGCCGCACGGGTCCTCCGCGTAGGCCAGCACGCCGGCCAGGTCGCGGCCGATGCGGACGGCGTCCTCCAGCGACCACGCGCCGTTCGGGTCGAGGTTGATCCGCGCGGACGGGAACCGCTCGGCCAGCGCCCGCACCGCCTCGGCCTCCTCGCCGGGGCGCAGCACCCCGCCCTTCAGCTTGAAGTCGGCGAACCCGTACCGGTCCCGCGCCGCCTCCGCCTGCCGGACGATCGCCTCCGGCGTCATCGCCTCCTCGTGCCGGACGCGCAGCCATCCGTCCGCGCCGTCCTCCGGCTCCTGGTAGGGCAGGTCCGTCCGGCGCCGGTCCCCGACATAGAACAGGTAGCCGAGCATCGGGACGCGCGTGCGCTGGACGCCGTCGCCGAGCATCGCCGCCACCGGCACGTCGAGGTGCTTGCCCATCAGGTCGAGCAGGCACGACTCGATCGCGGTCAGCGCATGGACGGCGATCCGCGTGTCGTGCGTCAGCGGGCCGCGCCCACCCGCGTCCAGATGCCCGAACGCGGCCCGCACGCCGTTCAGCACCTCGTCGGACCGGCCGATCCGGCGGCCCACGATCAGCTCCCGGGCGTCCTCCAGCGTCCGCCGGATCCCCTCGCCACCGGGGACCTCACCGACCCCGATGGCCCCCGACTCGTCGGTGAGGAGCAGCAGATTCCGGGTGAAGAACGGCGCGTGCGCGCCGCCCAGGTTGAGCAGCATGCTGTCGCGCCCGGCGACCGGCACCACCCGCATCTCCGTGATCTTGGGCGTGCTCATCGTCGTCCCGGCCTCCCCGCTCCGCCCGCCGATCCCATCTCACGGACGATACGAGCCCGCGGTGATACCCGTCCAACACTGTTTGCGCATTGTCCGATGCCCCGGTTGCATCAATCCGGCAGGCCGGAGACCCGGAGGTCCGCGAGGGCGTGGAACGTGGTGGAGTCGCGCCAGTGGTGGTCGCGCAGCACCATGTCCGGGAACACCGTGAAGACGCGCGGCAGGGTTTCGGCCGCCTCCATGCGCGCCAGCGCGGCTCCGAGGCAGAAGTGCAGGCCGCCGCCGAAGGCCAGGTGCGGCACCGGCTCGCGGGCCAGGTCGAGCGGCCCCAGGCTACGGTTCGCCTCACGGATGTCCACGCGGACGGCCTGGCCCGCCCGAACGCGGTGACCGGCGATCTCCTGGTCGGTGAGCGCGGTGCGCACGACCTGCTTGATCGGCCCTTCCGCGCGCAGGAACTCCTCGACCGCGCGCCCGGGATCGGCGTGAAGGCGATGGCGCTGGGACGGGTCGCGCAGCAGCGTCAGGGTCGCGTTGGCGATCAGGTTGGCGGTCGTCTCATGCCCGGCGGCCAGCAGCAGGACGCAGGTGGCGGCGATCTCGTCGAGGGAGAGGCCGCCGGGCACGGCGAGCATCGCGCTGATGAAGTCGCCCCCGGGCCGGGCGCGCCGCTCCGCCAGCAGCGGCGTCAGGAACATCATCAGCTCGGTCGCGGCCTTCGCGGCGGCGAGCAGGGCCTCGCCGTCCGCGTCGATCTCCAGCATCCGGACCAGGTCCGGGGTCAGGTCCAGGAGCAGCGCCGCGCCCTCGTCGCCGACGTCCAGCAACTCGGCGATGACGGCCACCGGAACGAGGTAGGCGACGTCGCGCAGCAGGTCGGCCTCGCCGCCGAGTCCCCGCAGCACCGCGTCCGCGATGCCGGCCACGCGGGGCCGCAGCGCCTCGACCGCGCGCGGGGTGAACGCGGGGCCGAGCAGCCGGCGGACCCTGGTGTGGTCGGGCGGGTCCATGAACAGCAGCACGCCCGGCGGGAACTCCGCGAGCTCCCGCGGCGCGAACGGCAGCCGCCGCGGGTCGCTGCTCCAGCCCTCGCCGCGCAGCACCGCGGACGCCTCGTCGAAACCGGTGACCCGCCAGGCACCCTGCTCCTCGTCCCACGCGACCGGACGGGCCGGCGCGCCGGTGCTCATCGTCTCAGCGCGCATGGACGGCCCCCTCGCCCCAGAAGGCCACGTCCAGCTCCCCCAACCCGGTGGCGGGCGGGCCGCCCCGGTCCCATTCCCGCCGGATGCCCTCCCACTCGCCGGTCGCCCGCAGCTGGCTGAGAACGGCCGACATGCCGAGCTGGATCCGGGTCAGCGTCGTCATGTCGGGGTCCATCCGCCATCGGCGCAGGAACTCGCCGTACGGCCCGCGCAGCCCGAACTCGGCCCGGGTGATCGTGCTGTGCTCCTCGGGCGCGTAGGTGTAGGGCTGCGGAGCGGTCCACGCGCGCAGCGTCGTCCGCCACCAGCCGAGCGTCGCACCGGCGGGCGGCGGATCGGCGGGATCCAGTCCGCCGCGCTCGTACTGGATCCGCAGCAGCCACTCCTCGTCCCCGGCCACGGTCGCCTCGGCGGTGTCCACCATGTACCGCACCGTCCCGGGGTCGAAGTGCTTGACGCACCCGAAGTCCAGGAACGTCACGGTCCCATCGTCGTGGAACAGGTAGTTGCCGGGATGCGGGTCGGCGTGGAAGAGGCCGATGCGGCGGATGCTTCCGAGGTAGAAGCGGAACAGCACCTCGCCCCAGCGGTCCTTGAGGTCCTGGCCGGCCAACAGCGCCTCGCGGTGCCGTTTCCCGTCGGCGAACTCCATGGTCAGGACGCGCCGGGTCGTCAGCCGATGGTCGACCTCGGGGATCCGGACGAACGGGTGGCCGCGGTAGTGGTCGGCGAACTCCTGCTGGTTGCGGGCCTCCGTCAGGTAGTCGATCTCGTCGCCGACCCGCTCCGACACCTCCTTGGCGAGGCGGCGGACGTCGACCCTCGGCCCGCCGCGGACCATCCCGCCGCCGATCTGGAAGAACGTCGCCAGCAGCTCCGCGTTGGCCAGGTCGGCCCTGATCGCCCGCTCCACGCCCGGGTACTGGACCTTGACCGCGACCCGCCGCCCGTCGCGGGTGACGGCGCGGTGCACCTGGCCGATGGACGCGGCCGCGATCGGGTCCGGCTCGAACTCGGCGAACACCTCCCCCGGCGGCGCTCCGAGCTCGGCCTCGACCTGCGCCGCCGCCATCTCCGGCGGCATCGGCGGCGCGTCGTCCTGCAGCCGGGCCAGCGCCTGCTGGAAGACCGGCTGGTACTCCCCGTCCACGGAGAAGCCGACGAACGACATCAGCTGTCCCGCCTTCATCAGCACGCCCTTAGACCGGCCGAGCCGCTCGACCCACCGCTCGGCGGCGCGGCGGCTCGCGGCGTCCGGACCGTCGTCGTCCGCCCCGCGCATCCGCCTGCGCAGCGACGCCACCACCGCTTCCCCCGCCGTCCGCCCGGCGAGGCCGACGAGCGGCGCCGTCCTCGCCACCCTTCCGCCCCGGACGCTTCGCTCAGCCATCTCAGACCCCCAGAAAGTGGATTCTTTGGCCTCCTCAGTGTTTACTTAGGAGCATGACGACGTCAACCCGTGACCGCATCATCGATGTCGCGATGGAGCTCTTCGCCCGCAACGGCTACAAGGGCACCAGCGTCGCCCAGATCGAGCGGGCGGTCGGCCTGACACCCGGCGCCGGCGGCATCTACCACCACTTCCGCAGCAAGGAGGCGGTCCTGTCGGCCGGGATCGAACGCCACCTCGGCCGGGTCGCCGCGCTGCGCGACATCCGGCACGTGTTCGCCGGGGTCGGCGACCTGCGCACCGAGTTGACGCTCACCGCCCGCTACGCCCTCACCGAGCTCGACAACGAGGCCGAGCTGCTGCGCATCGTCGCGTCCGAGGCCCGCGCCCGGCCCGAGCTCGTCGAGGACGCCGTCCAGCAGATCATCGGTGCCGCCTACGGCGGCTTCGCCGGCTGGCTGCGCGACAGCGCCGGCGTCCCGCAGGAGAAGGCCGACGCCATCGCCGCGGTCGGGCTCTCGGCCCTGCTCTCCTCCCGCCTCCTGCGCGCCCTCCTCGGCACCGACCCGATCGGCGTCGACGACGACACCCTGGTCGCCACCTGGGTCGACATGATCCTCAGCCAGCTCCCCCACTGACCCGGCCCCCGCAAAGCCGCCGGCCCGCCAACACCGCGTGACCCTGGAATCCGGGCCCGGCGCGACGGAAGGACGGACGGAAAGCAGAACGGCCGCACGGGCACCAGTGGGGTGCGCGTGCGGCCGTTCGCCGTCGTGCGGCGGGTCAGTCGCGGGTGAGCTTGCGGTGCGTGACCCGGTGCGGGCGGGCGGCGTCGGCGCCCAGCCGCTCGATCTTGTTCTTCTCGTAGTCGGCGAAGTTGCCCTCGAACCAGAACCAGTTCGAGCCCTCTTCCCACGCCAGGATGTGCGTGGCGATGCGGTCCAGGAACCACCGGTCGTGCGAGGTGATCACGGCGCAGCCGGGGAACTCCAGCAGCGCGTTCTCCAGGCTGGACAGCGTCTCGGTGTCGAGGTCGTTGGTCGGCTCGTCCAGCAGCAGGACGTTGCCGCCCAGCTTCAGCGTCAGCGCCAGGTTCAGCCGGTTGCGCTCACCGCCGGACAGCACGCCCGTCGGCTTCTGCTGGTCGGGGCCCTTGAACCCGAACGCCGCCACGTACGCGCGGGACGGCATCTCGACCTGCCCGACGTTGATGTGGTCGAGGCCGTCGGAGACGGTCTGCCACACGCTCTTCTTCGGGTCGAGCCCGCCGCGGCCCTGGTCCACGTAGGAGATCTTGACGGTCTCGCCGAGCCGCAGCCGGCCGGTGTCCGGCTGCTCCTCGCCGATGATCATGCGGAACAGGGTGGTCTTGCCGACGCCGTTCGGGCCGATGACGCCGACGATGCCGTTCGGCGGCAGGTTGAACGACAGGTCCTCCATCAGCACGTGGTCGCCGAAGCCCTTGCCCAGCTTGTCCGAGACGATCACCGTGTTCCCGAGGCGCGGACCCGGCGGGATCTGGATCTCCTCGAAGTCCAGCTTGCGCGTCTTGGCCGCCTCGGTCGCCATCTCCTCGTAGCGCTCCAGCCGCGCCTTGCTCTTGGTCTGCCGCGCCTTCGGGTTCGAGCGGACCCACTCCAGCTCGTCCTGGAGGCGCTTCTTGCGCTTGGCGTCCTTGTTGCCCTCGACCCTCAGCCGGTCGGCCTTCTTCTCCAGGTAGGTGGAGTAGTTGCCCTCGTAGGGGTGGCAGCGGCCGCGGTCGAGCTCCAGGATCCAGGTCGCCACGTTGTCCAGGAAGTACCGGTCGTGGGTGACCGCCAGCACGGTGCCCTCGTACTTGGCGAGGAACTGCTCCAGCCACTGCACGCTCTCGGCGTCCAGGTGGTTGGTGGGCTCGTCCAGCAGCAGCAGGTCGGGCGACTCCAGCAGCAGCTTGCACAGCGCGACCCGGCGGCGCTCGCCACCCGACAGCTTGGAGACCTCGGCGTCGCCCGGCGGGCAGCGCAGCGCGTCCATCGCCTGCTCGAGCTGGCTGTCGAGGTCCCAGGCGTTGCGATGGTCGAGCTGCTCCTGCAGCTTGCCCATCTCGTCCATCAGCTCGTCGGAGTAGTCCGTCGCCATCTTCTCGGCGATCTCGTTGAACCGGTCGACCATCGCCTTGGTCTCGGCGACGCCCTCCTGCACGTTCCCGAGGACGGTCTTCTCCTCGTTCAGCGGCGGCTCCTGCTGGAGCATGCCGACGGTGAAGCCCGGCATGAGGCGCGCGTCGCCGTTGGACGGCTGTTCCAGACCGGCCATCATGCGCAGCAGCGTCGACTTACCGGTGCCGTTCGGCCCCAGAACGCCGATCTTGGCGCCTGGAAGGAAATGCAGGGTGACGTCGTCCAGGACGACCTTGTCGCCATGTGCCTTGCGCACCCGCTGCATTGTGTAGATGTACTCGGCCATATCCTCAAGACTAGGGGACCCACGACACCGTTTCGTCGCTGCGCGGCAAGCGTCCTCGGACGGTGCCGGCCGGACGCCGCCGAGAGGCCACCGGCCGGGCGTCGCCGGCCGGGGGCCGGTCAGGCGTCGCCAGGGCGGGAGGCGTCGACGGCCGGGAGGCAGACGCGGTCGCGGCCGGACTCCTTGGCCCGGTAAAGGGCGAGGTCGGCCGCCGCCAGCAGCTCGATCAGGTCTTCGCCGTGAGTGCGGAACAGCGCGACGCCGACGGAGACCGTCACCGTGACCGTGCCCTCCTCGGCGGGCACCGCGAGGCGGCGGACGCGGCCGCGCAGGCGCTCGGCCACCCGGCACGCCTCCACGGTGTCGGCGCCGGGCAGCAGCACCACGAACTCCTCGCCGCCGAACCGGCCCACCACGTCGTAGTCGCGGAGCTGGTGGCACAGCGTGCTGGCGACCCCCACCAGCACCTGGTCGCCGATCAGGTGCCCATGGGTGTCGTTCACCCGCTTGAAGTGGTCGATGTCGATCAGCAGCAGCGCGAGGGCGTCCTGGGTGCGCTGGGCCCGGGACAACTCGGTGTCGGCCTCCCGCTGCCAGGCCGCCGCGTTCAGCAGGCCCGTCTTGGCGTCGGTGCGCGCCGCGGCCTGCAACTGCTGGTGCATGAGGCTGCGCTGCAGCAGCATCACCGGCGGGAGCGCCAGCAGCAGGAGCCCGAGGGTCAGCGCGCTGGTGATCGCCACGAGCGTGCCCACGCAGAGCTCGACCAGGTCCAGCAGGAGGCTCTCGCGCGTCCACAGCACGTCCCGCCAGCGGCTCTCCGGGTTCGCCGCGTGCGCGGCCACCGCGACCAGCGCCGTGTTCACGATGGTGAACAGCGCCGCGCAGCCGACCGCCGCCGGGATGCCCGGATACGCCTGCACCACCCAGTGCGGCGCGCCCGTCAGCGGCTCGGGGACGACCACATGGAACACCAGGGACGCGCAGGCTCCGGCGATGCCGTGCGCCGCGGCGACCAGACCCCGCCGGTAGACGAGGGTCCGGCGCACCCGGAACTGCAGGAGCGCCTGCAGCGGCACCGGGATCAGCAGCGCGTACAGCGGTGGCAGCAGCAGCGCGACGGGCAGCCACCACGCCGACAGCAGGTCCCGCGCCACCCCGGCCGGCATGCCGAGCCGGCGGGACGCCTCGATGCAGACGGCGCCGCACGCCAGCAGCGCCGCGAACGTCGCCAGGTCGTGGACCCGGAAGGGAGTGCGGAGCAGCAGGGCGATGATCAAACCCAGATGGACGGCGACCATCGCCGGCACATAGACCACGAGCAGGGACGGACGCCCCAGAAGCGATCGGCGGCGGGGCACGCGGGTGATTTCCCCGCCCCGGTCCTCGGCGGACGACTGCACTGCCGTCATCCTTCCCCCTTACACGCATCACGTTGTGTAACACGATAGTTGCAACGTGTGCGGAACGGGCGTGAAACAGGTACCTTCGATAGGGCACATGCTGGTGACCATTCTGGGCACCATGCATGGGAGGCCGCAGATCCGCGGACCTCGGCACATCCTGAGGGGGGCAACATCATGCGCGGCGTTTCCTGGATCTAGGCGGGCCGCAGGACCCCGACGGTGCGGGGGCGCAGACCGGCAGCGGACCACCTGCCGGCCACGCCCCCGACCGCTCACATCGCGATCCCCGGCCCCGGACGCCCCGGCGCCCGCCACCGGCTCACGCCCGCCCCCGCCGCCCCATTGCGCCCCTGCTCCCTGGCCCGCGCGACCCTCCACCACCACAAGATCGACTAGTGGTGACACATCCCCTCACGTGTGGCCTGGGTGAACCGGAGAAGGTTTCCGGAAGGGTCGAGGAAGGCGCAGTCGCGGATTCCCGGACGGTCGATCGGTTCCTGCATCACCTCGACGCCGGCGGCTTCCAGGTGCTCGAAGACGGTGTCGCAGTCGCTGGTCGTGAAGGCGAGGCGGCGCAGGAGGTCGTCGGCGACCATCCACCGCTCGGTCGACAGCTCTGCGGGGCGTGGTACGAGGAGGATCCGCATGTCCGGCTGCTGTGGCGGTGCGACGGCCCGGCACGGTGCCTCCCGGGAGGTGGCGCCGCCGTTCACCTGGAAGCCGAGCACGTCGGTGTAGAAGGCGAGCGCCTGCTCGAGATCGTCGACCGCCAGGGAGCAGGACGAGACCCGCAGGCCCAGGCCCGCGACGCGAATCGGTCGGACGCTATTACTCATCGCGGCTCTTTCGGCTTGCGGGCAGGAAGACGACGTCGAGGGCGCGGAGCCGGTCGGGGCCGGTGTCGACGGCAATGCGGGTGATCCGGCCGTCCTGGACGGTGAAGCCGATGACGGCTTTGACCACGCCGTGATGGGTCCAAACGGCCGCGGGCTCGCCGTCGACGAGGGCGAGGCGGGCGGCCTGGGCTCGGCCTGCGAAGAAGGACGCCACGGCTTCGGCGCCGTGGAACTCACCGACGGCCACCGCGTCGGGATCAAGGAGGTCGAGCAGGGCGTGGAAATCGCCGCCCCGCGCGGCCGCGAGGAACGCCGCGACGGTTTCCTGTTTCGCCGAACGCGCGGGGCCAGACGCCTCGACGGCGCCCTGCACGCGGCGCCGCGCCCGGCTGGCGAGCTGCCGGGTCGCCGCCGGCGACCGGTCGATAATGGAGCCGATCTCCCCGAACGGCACCGCGAAGACGTCGTGCAGAACGAACGCGAGCCGCTCGGCGGGCGCCAGCGTGTCCAGCACCACCATCAGCGCGACGCCCACCGAGTCGGCCAGCAGCGCCTCGTCCTCGGGATCGGCCTGGGCGACAGGATGGACGCGCGCCTGAGGCGTCCTCGGCTCGGGCGGCAGCGCCCCGGCGGCGTCCTCGGGCCTGCTCCGGCGCGCCTCCATCATGTTCAGGCACACCCGTGCGACGACGGTCGTCAGCCACCCGCCGGGGTTCTCCACCTGGCCGGTGTCGGCGCGGCCGACCCGGGCCCACGCCTCCTGCACCGCGTCCTCGGCCTCGCTCCGCGAGCCCAGCATCCGGTACGCCACCGCTTGCAAGTGCTTCTGGTGCTCGGCGAACCGCGCGCTCAGCCAATCCTGCTCGGCCATCTGTCACACTCCCGCGAAGTCTCCTGTCATACGAAGTGACCGGCGCGATCGCGTCGATGTGACATCCGGGCCCGGCTGTCGTCCCCGCCGCATCCGGCGGGCCACCTGCACACGAAGGAGACAACGCATGAAGGCGCACGTGAGCTCCATCCTTCTCGGCGTCCGGGACATGGACCGGGCCAAGCGGTTCTACACCGAGGGCCTGGGCTGGACGATCAAGGACGACTGGGGCATCTCGGTGTTCTTCGCCTCCGACGGCGCCTCGCCCGTCGGCTTCTACGGCCGCGAGGGCCTGGCCGGCCAGGTCGGCACCAGCCCGGACGGCAGCGGCTTCAGCGGCCTGGTCCTCACCTACGTCGTCCGCAGTGAGAAGCGGGTCGACGAGGTCATGGCGGAGGCCGGGAAGGCCGGCGCCACGATCCTCAAGCCCGCCGGCCCCCTGCCGTGGGGAGGCTACGGCGGCACCTTCGCCGACCCCGAGGGCTACATCTGGAGCCTCGCCTACAGCGATCAGGGCAAGGACCAGCCCTACGCCGAGTAGCGCGCGCGCTCACGCACCAGATGCCCGGGCACCGGCCCGGGCATTCCAGAACGCCGATTCCGGCAGCGGACACTCGTGAGGAGAACACCGTGTCACCGCAGATGAGCGCCGTCATGCTCGGCGTCGACGACCTGGACCGCGCCAAGCGGTTCTACGCCGAAGGCCTGGGCTGCGAGATCGACAAGGACACCCGCCACTTCGTCTCGTTCCGCCTGGGAGAGGGATCCCCGCAGCTCGCCCTCTACGAGTGGGCCGCGGCGGCCGAGGACGCGGGCGTCTCGCCCGAGGGATCCGGATTCCGAGGGGCCTCCTTCCACCTGAACCCCGACTCGCGGGACGCCGTGGACGAGACGATGCGCAAGGCCGTCGAAGCCGGCGGCAGCGTGGTCAGGGAAGCAGCCCCCGCCCGGTGGGGCGGCTACTTCGGCTACTTCGCCGATCCCGACGGCTACCTGTGGAAGGTCACCACCTACGCCTCCTGACCGCACGAACGTCACGAGGGCCCCTGTCGGCGCGGTCGGGGCCCGCGTGTCCGTGGCGGTCCGGCGCGAGAAAGGGAAGATCATGAAGTTCCGCACCGTGGTCGAACCTCCGGAGCCCATGCGGGGCCTGGAGGTCCCCGCCGAGGTCGTCGAGGAACTCGGCGGAGGCGCGCGACCAAGGGTGACGATCACCGTCAACGGACACTCGTGGCACAGCAGGGTCGCCATCATGCGCGGCCGCCACCTGCTCGGCCTCAGCAACGCCAACCGGCGGGCCGCGGCGGTGGGCGTCGGCGACGAGGTCGAAGTGGAGGTGGAACTCGACACCGAGCCGCCCGCCCTCGTCGAACCCGTGGACCTCGCCCGCGCCCTGGACGCCGACCCAACGGCCCGCGCCGCCTACGACCGCCTGCCCTACACCCACCGGCGCCGCCACATCCTGGCCGTCCACGGCGCGAAGAAGCCGGAGACGCGCGCCCGCCGCATCGACCAGATCCTTTCGACGCTCCGAGCCGCGAACACCGCCCCCGCCCAAGCCCCCAAACCCGACAAAGACTGAGCCCTCGCCCGGCCCTATATGCAGGCCGTCATGGCCAACGCTCCGCTAGCAGCCGCAAGACCGACCAGGCTGGCCGGCGCGGGCCGCCGCGCCGATGATCGTGTCCCAAACCGAGATCGAAGCGTCGCTGCGGCGCTGCGGCGCAGGCTGGGCGAGCTCGGCGGCGCGGTCGAATGGGGTGCCGAGGTGACCGGCGCCGCGCAGGACGACGGCGGCGTCACGGTCACGTTCGACAATGGCGACGGCGGTGAGACGGCTCGGGCCGGGTGACTGGTGGGCTGCGACGGCGCGCACAGCCGAGTCCGGGCGCTGGAGGGCATGCCCTTCCCGGGCGTACCGCTCGGCGAGCGGTTCCTGCTCGCCGACGTCCACACCGACTCGGACGCCGACCGGGACGCCGACCACCACACGGCATCGGCGTGGCTGCACCGCGACGGGCTGCTGATGGCCTGCCGCAGGTCGGGCGCGCCCGACCTGCGGCGGCTGATCGCCGACCTTCCGCCCGGCACCGGCGACCTTCCGCCCGGATCATGGTGCATCCCGACGGGCTGACGACCGCCGAGATCCGCACGTATCTGGCGACCTCGTCCACCGGATGGGATCGGCCCCCTGACCAGGCAGGAACCCGGTCAGGTCGCCGTCGCCGAGGTCACCGACCGCCTACCGCGACTTCTCTTTCCGGTGCTGGTCACCCCTCGCCCCTCCTGCCCGCCCTCCCTCGTGTCTGCTCCCTCCCCTTCTGCTTGTCCTGCCTCCCCATACCTGCCGTCCGCCCATGGCCGCCGCGCCCCATGCCCGCCATACTCGTCAGCGCCATCCCCTCCCCCGACGCCCGCCACCCCCGCGACTGCTCTCCCCCTCCCGATCTCTCCGGCCCGCACTCCAAGTCCGCTCCCCGGCCCGCTAGCCCAGCAATGCGGGCCCATGGCGTCGTCCCTAAACTCGCCGTCCTCAGGCTCGCCGTCCTCAGGCCCGCCGTCCTCAGGCCCGCCGTCCTCAGGCCCGCCGTCCTCAGGCCCGCCGTCCTCAGGCCCGCCGTCCTCAGGCCCG